>JAWVGK010000100.1:0-9585 GCA_033855155.1 Solirubrobacteraceae bacterium
CCGCGCCGACCGGGAACACCGTCGAGGATCTCGACGCGGCCGGCGGGCCGGGGTCGTGGCTCTCGCGCAACTACGACCTCGTCGTCGACGGCTGGGAGCTCGGCGGCGGCTCGATCCGCATCCACGATCCGGCCGTCCAGCGCCGGGTGCTCGAGATCATCGGCATGGACGAGGAGGAGGCCGAGGCGCGCTTCGGCTTCCTGCTCGAGGCGCTGCGCTACGGCGCGCCGCCGCACGGCGGCATCGCGTTCGGAATCGACCGGATCGTCGCGCTGCTGCTCGGCCGCGAGTCGATCCGCGACGTGATCGCGTTTCCGAAGACCGCCAGCGGCTCGGATCCGCTGACGGGCGCGCCCGCGCCGGTCGACGCGGCGCAGCTGCGCGAGCTGGGCCTGCGCGGGCTCGCCGCGCCCGCGAAGACCGCGTAGCTCGCGGCGAGCGCGAGCTCGGCCTGCGCGGGCTCGTGGCGCCCGCGAAGACCGCGTAGCCCCGGCGGCCGCCGCCGGCGGACACCTGTTCGACTTGGCGTCCGAGGCTTGCGGCGCCGGCGATCGCTGCCGATACCCCGGGCATGCCCGCAATCTCGCGCCCGCTGCTGATCGTCTTCGCCGCGACCTTTGCCCTGATGGTGCTCTGGCTCGTCGCGCTGCGTCCCAAGCCGGTCGCGATCAAGGACACGCCGCTGGCCGCGACGCAGGAGATCTCCAAGGCCAGGGCCGCCGCCGCGATCTCCGATGCGGCGAACGCGAAGGTCCAGGCCGCCACCGGCGGGGGCGGTGGCGCCACCCCGGCCGCAGCCGCGCCATCGAAGCCCGCCGCCACGCCGTCCCCGTCCCGGCAGCCGAAGGCCGCCGCGAAGCCCGAGCACGCGAGCCGTGCCACGGCCGCCGGCCGCAACGCCGCGGTCATGCGCGACGTGCGGCTCGGCAAGGTCGTCGTCCTGCTCTTCTGGAACCCCGACGCTCCCGACGACATCGCCGCCCGCGGGGCCCTGCGCGACCTCGACCTGCACGGTGGCAAGGTCGTCGTCCACGTCGTGCCGATCACCCGCGTGGCGCAGTACGCGTCGATCACCAGCGGCGTGAAGATCGCGCAGTCGCCGACGACCGTCGTCATCGGCCGCAAGCGCCATACGCGCGTCATCGTCGGCCTGACCGAGCCCCGCGAGATCTCGCAGGCCGTCGGCGACGCCCTCGCCGGCCGCTGAGGCGCGCCCTCGCAGGCCATCGGCGACGCCCTCGCCGGCCGCTGAGCCGCGCTACGAGCTGATCGAGAACGCGGCCCCCTGGGGGTCGAGCAGCACCGCGTTGCGCAGGCCCATCGCGTCCATTGGCGCCACGAGCACGCTGCCGCCGAGCTGCGCGGCGTGCGCCGCGACCGCGTCGGCGTCGCCGACGCGCAGGTTGACGTTCCAGTGCGGCGGGACCGCGGGCGCGCCGGGCCCCTGCTCGGTCGAGGTCATGACCGCGACGACGTCGCGCGGAAACGGCTGGCCGGGCTCGCCGCCGACGTGGCCGGCCAGGCGCAGGAGCGTGACCGGCGCCCCGGGAGCGATCGGCTCGGACCGCCACCCGAACAGCGTGCCGTAGAACGCGTTCGCGCCGGGCGGGTCCGGGGTGTGCAGCGAGCTCATCGCCCACGCTCCCGGCTCGTTGACGCGCTCTGCGCCGGGACGACTGCGCGCGTCCCCCACAGAGAACGCGGCCCCGGCGGGATCGGCGAGCACGGCCAGGCGCCCGCCGCCGGCCGCGTCGAAGGGGCCGAGCAGCAGCGTCGCGCCCGCGGTCGTCGCGCGATCGGCGGCCGCGTCGACGTCGTCGACGCGCACGTAGGTGTTCCACACCGCGAACGGCGGCTGCCCGACGTCCGGCAGCGCGCCGATGCCGGCCACGGCGAGCCCGTCGACGCGCGCGACGACGTACTCGCCCGGCAGGCCACCGGGCATCGGTCCCGGCTCGGAGAGCTCCCAGCAGAGCAGCGGGCCGTAGAAGTCCAGCGCCGCTCGCGGGTCGGGCTGAAGGGTCTCGACCCAGCACGGGACGCCGGCGGGATACTCGTCGCGCGTGCTCATCGGGTGAAGCGGCCTACGCCGGCTGGAACGCCGGCCCCGCGTTGCCCGCCGCGAGCGGGATCGTCATCAGCTCACGGGCCTGGACCTCGAGCGAGAACATGAGCCCGACCGCGGCGCCGAGGTCCTCCGGCGCGCCGTTGAACGTCCGGTCCAGCGAGCGCAGGAGGTTGCCGTAGGTGCGGTCGCAGAGCTCCGCGACGCTGCGGACGTGGCTGCCGGGCGGCAGCGAGCCGGTGTCCGGGCCGTCGGCCATCGGCAGGACCGTGGACGGGTCAAACGGGATCGCGGGACCCTCGAAGGCCCAATCCCCGGGGCTCGTCTCGATCATCCGACGGCCCTCGACGATCTCCTTGAAGCGGTAGTAGTGCGCGAGCTCGTGGCGCGGGCCGTCCGTCGGATCGGTCCCCGGCGTGCCCTCGCCCTGGCGCTCGATCTCCTGCAGCGCCAGCAGCGCGTGCGTGACGTCCGCGATCGCGTACAGGTTGCCCGGCGCGCCGCGCCAGTGGTGCGGCTGCATCTGCAGCGCCGGTTCGCCCGTGAAGATCGCGTCGCCGAGCTCGACGATGCCCTTGCCGATCTCCTTGTAGAACCAGCCGATCGTCAGCGGCACGTGCTCGACGAGCGTGAAGTGCAGCTCGAGCTGCTCGGCGACCGTCGCGGCCAGCTGCTCGTCGGTCACCTTGCCGCTGCGGTCGACGTCGATCCCCGCCATGTCGACGTAGGACGGCACGTCGGCGGGGACGTGCAGTGGCTTGCTCGGCGCCTCGATCGCCATGAAGACGTCGCGCACCTGCGCGATCGAGCACTTGCGCAGCGCGACGGTGAGCTCTGGCCGGACGCCGCCCGGCAGGTGCCCCGGGAACTTCGGGACGAACGACGGCGAGGCGATGTCCGGGTGCCCGCCGACAGCGTTGAGGAGGTTGCAGACGAGCGCCATGTGCAGCATCTCCTGCATGACGACGCTGCGGATGAGCTCGGCGACCTCCTGGTTGGTGCCGGGCACGATCGAGAACAGCGCGCACAGGTACGGCGGGATCGTCGCGTGCTCGAGCTCGATCGCGAGCTGCAGCACCTGACGCAGGCTCGCGACGTCGTCGATCCTGAAGACCGGCGGAGCCGGCCGGCGGTTGAGCCAGCCGACGATCATGTCGCGCTTCGCGGGCGACAGGTCGCGCGTGACCGGCATGTAGTTCGCGTCGCTGACCGGCAGCGTCATCGCGAGGTTCAGCGCCCGCCAGTGGCGCTGCGCGACGTCGGAGTAGTCGCCGAGGTCGACGATGTCGCGCATGATCGGATAGAGGTTGGCGAACTGCTGCATGATCGGCTGGACGTCGGCGACCCAGGTCGGCTCGGCCGGTGCCTCGTAGGCGTCCCAGACGAGCGCATAGAGCTTGCTGCGGTTCGCGATCGCCACGTTGCCGTTCCAGCCGTACGCCACGCCGTAGACCTGGTTGTCGACGTAGCCGCGCGGGTTCTTCGGATCCTTCGCGCTGAGCTTGAGCTCGGCGCGCCCGTCCGGGCCGGTCGTGACCGAGGCCGGGAACGTGAACGCCGACTGCGGGACCCCCGGATTGGGCGGTCCGAGCCGCGAGGCGTCGTAGGCAGCGGTCACCGCAATCCCGCCGGCGGGCTGGCCGAACGTCGTCGCGTGGAAAGCGACGCGGACGTCGGGCTGGCCGGGGGACATGCGAAAGACGGACTCGTCGGCACGCAGCCAGCGACCCTCGCCGTCCTCGGCGAGCAGCGTCGCGGCCTGCGCGTCGCGGACGACGAGCGGGTTGTTGCGCGCCGCGTCGAGCTGCATGGTCGTGAGCTGTGCGCTGAGGATCCCCGCGCCCTGCTTGTAGAGGCTGTCGTAGAACGGCTGGCCCGCGCTCGTCGCGGCGAGCAGGACGGGATCGCCGCCCGGGGGCAGCGCGAACAGCGACAGGACGCCCGCATCGACGAGCGACCCGCCCGGCGCGGCGGTCGGCAGGCTGTTCGCGAGGTCGAGGCTGACCGTCTGCGTCGCCTCGTCGATGCGACACGGCGCCGGCGCGGACTGGCCGACCGGGCGCAGCATCCGTGCCGCGACGAAGTGCTCCGGCTCGCCCGCGGAGTACGGGCCGATCGATCCGACGATCCGCCCCCACGTGAACGACGGCTCGGTCCAGACGGGCTGGTAGCCGTCGACGAGAAACCGGATCGAGAGCTTGTTCTCGGCCGTCACGCCCTTGAGCTGCGCGAGGATCTCCGACAGCGCGTCGTCGCCCCAGCGAAGGTCCTCGATCACCGACTGGTAGACCGCGCCGAGCGCCCGCATGCCGGGCGGGGCGGATGGGCAGCGCAGCCAGATGTCGGTGAACGGCGCCGGCTTGAAGGAGCCGCTGAAGCCGGTTCGGCCGTCGGGGAAGCGCAGCGACAGGCGCAGCCCGAAGATCGTCGAGACCATCTGCATGGCCGGGTCGAGGTCGACGAGCTTCGCGCTCACGCGGTCGTCGGCCTGGACGAGGACGGCACCGGTCGCGGGATCGCCGCCGGCCAGCCCGCCGGCGGTCAGCACGCGCGTGACGGCGCAGTTGCGCACGCGCCACGAGCCCGTGCCGCGCGGGTTCCAGCCGCCGGCGCCACCCTGCTGGAGGTCGCTGGTGACGAAGGTCGCGTCGTCGAAGTTCGACGCCGTGTTGTTGACAGTCGACACGTCGGCCTGGAACTCGCCGGCGAAGTTGATGCGCGGGAAGCCGAGATAGCTCATGTACTCACCTGTCGTGGTGGTTGGCGGCCGGGCCGCGTCATCGCCTACCTCCTCCTGCTCGGCGGCGACGCTACCACGCGCGCATCTCGCCGCCGCCCAGCGCACGCTTTGCACGAGATCGGTGGCCGATGGCGCCCGGCTTTGGCCACCGGGCGGCGCGCCGTCCGTCGTGTGAGATCCGATCGGCGACTTCTGCACGGCGACGTTCGGGCGTAGCATGGTGGATGCCGACGGTGCTGCGTGTCATGGTGCGTTGGTGCAACCGATCTACCGAAAGCTGGCGCGTCGTGGGTTTTCGCGGTACCGTGGTCGATGGTCATCCACGTGCCGGGAGGGGAAACGTTCATGGCGCCAGCAGACTTTCTGACTGAGAAGCGCAACGAGATCGCCGCGAGGCTCAAGGAGCTCGAACCGCTCGTCGACGAGTACCGGCGCCTGGAGGTCGCCGCCGCCGCATTAGACGGTGCCTTCGACGCGGCGTCGAGCTCGACGACCGGGTCGCGCCGGCGCACGCGAGCGCCCGCCGCGACATCGCCGCGCGCGCGCGGCGCATCGCACGGCGGCGGCGGTCGCCCCCGCGGCAGCGGCACGCGAGCAGCCGAGGCGGTGGCCCTCGTCAGCGAGAACCCGGGCATCACGATCCCGGAGATCGCCGAGAAGATGGGCATCAGGCAGAACTACCTGTACCGCGTGCTGCCCAGCCTGGCCGAGGAGGGCCTCGTCTTCCGGGAGGGTCGCGGCTGGTGGCCGAAGACGCCGCAGACCTGACGCGCCGACTCGTGGCCGGTCAGCCGGCGAGGCTGTGCGGCTGCGGCTGGTCGCGCCGTGGCGGGTCGTCGCGCAGCAGCTTCGGCAGGCTCACGAGGCGATAGCCCTCGCGGCGCAGTGACGTGACGATCCGGCGCACGGCCTTGAGCGTCTGCGGGCGCGGACCGGGTCCGTCGTGCAGCAGGACGACGGCGCCCGCGCGCGAGCCGGAGAGGGCCGCGAACACGATCGGATCTGAGCTGCGGGCCGAGAAGTCGCGCGTGTCGACGCTCCACAGGACCATCAGCATCCGCTCGGCGCGCAGGATGCTCAGCGTGTTCGCGTCGAACGCGCCGTACGGCGGGCGGAAGAATCGCACGGCGTGGCCGGTGAAGCGCGTGATGCGATCGGCGCCGGTGAGGATCTCCTGCTGCTGGTCGGCCGGCGTCTTGGAGGCCAGCCGGGCGTGGCTGTCGGTGTGCGTGCCGAGCGTGAAGCCGGCGTCGCTCTCCCGGCGCACGGTCTCGGGGTGCTCGCCGATTGCCTTGCCGACGAGGAAGAACGTCGCCGGCACGCCGTTGGCCATGAGGTAGCGCAGCAGCGCCGGCGTCGTCGGGCCGGGGCCGTCGTCGAAGGTCAGCGCGACCTCCTTGCGGCGGTGGCTGCCGCGCGCGACATACGGCGTGTACGCGAGGACGCGGTCGACCGCCGCGTCGGCGGCTCCCAGGCGCCGCGCCGCCTCGCCGCGCGGCGCCGGCACCGCCGCGCGCGCCTCGGGCGCGGGCGGACGGCCGGTCGGACCGGAGCGGTTGAGCGCGACCAGCACGATCACGATGATCGCGAGGATCGTCCCGACGGCGGTCAGCCGGCGGCGCTGGTGCGCGCGGGCCAGCGCCGCGCGTCGCCCGGCAGGCTGCTCTGAGCTGCTCTCGTCCATGTCCTCAGCTCCTGGAGACCATCAAGCGCTTTCACGATAGAGGGCGCCTCGGCGGGCGCGCAACGCCTGCACCGGACCGTGCTGCGCGCGCGAATCGCGCGTGGATGGAGCCCGCGCCGAGCCCTCCGGGTCCCGTGGCGGATGCGGGCCTAGACTCGACGGATCGTGGACGAGCGCTTCGAGGAGCACCTGCGCCACCCGCGCGGTCGCGGCCGCTCGGTCGCCGGCGCCTTTCACGGCGCGGCGGGCGGCGCGGCGTGCGGCGACCTCGTGCGGATGTCGGTCGCCGTCAACGGCGAGCGCGTGCGCGCCGCGGCCTTCGAGGCGTCGGGCTGCGGCGCGACGATCGCCGCCGCCAGCGCCGCGGTGCAGCTCGCCGAGGGCGCGGGCATCCTCGACGTCGCGCGCATCGGCGCACCGGCGATCGCGGCCGAGCTCGGCGGGCTCAGCGCGGGCAAGCTGCACGCGGCCGACCTCGCCTCCGACGCGCTGCACCGCGCGCTCGGCGCGGCCGCGCGCGCCGGCGGCGCGCTGGCGCCGGCGCCCGGGCGCACGCTCGTCGCGATGTCCGGCGGCGTCGACAGCGCCGTCGCGGCGCTGCTGAGCGCGCGCGGCGGCGACGAGGTCGTGGCGGTGACGCTCGAGCTGTGGGCCGACCCCGAGAACGACGGCGAGCGATCGTGCTGCTCGGCGGCGGCCGTGCGCGGGGCGCGGCGCGTCGCGCACGGCCTCGGCCTCGCGCACTTCACGCTCGACCTGCGCGAGGAGTTCCTCGCGGGGGTCGTCGAGCCGTGGCTCGTCGAGCACGCCGGCGGGCTGACGCCCAACCCGTGCGTGCGCTGCAACGGCCACGTGCGTCTCGACGCGATGCTCGACTTCGCCGACCGCCTCGGCGCCGCGACGCTGACGACCGGCCACTACGCGCGGCGCACCCAGCGCGGGCTGCTGCGCCTCGCCGCCGATCCCGCCAAGGACCAGACGTACATGCTCGCCGCGCTGTCGCGCGCCGCCCTCGCGCGGCTGCGCTTCCCGCTCGGCGACCTGCGCAAGTCCGACGTGCGCGCGCTCGCGCGCGACGCCGGCCTCGACGTCGCCGGCAAGCCCGACTCGCAGGACCTCTGCTTCCTCGCCGGCACCGGACGCGCGAACTTCCTCGCGCGCCACGGCGGCATGCGCCGGCGCCCCGGCGACATCGTCGATCGCGCGGGCGCCGTCGTCGGGCGCCACGACGGCCACCACGGCTTCACGGTCGGCCAGCGGCGGGGCCTGCGGGTCCAGGCCGAGCAGCCGCTGTACGTGCTCGCGACCGACGCCGAGGCGAACACCGTGACGGTCGGCCCGCGCGCGCAGCTCGCCACGCGGACCGTCCGCGTGAAGGGGCTGCGCCTGCATGCCGAGCCCGACGCCGTGCGCCTGCGCCACCGCTCGCCGGCGCTCGGCTGTCGCCTCGACGGCGACGAGATCCACCTCGCCGAGCCGTTCGACGGCGCGGCGCCGGGGCAGACGGCGGTCTTCCTCGCGGGGGACGAGATCGTCGGATGCGCGACAATCGTCTCGTGAAGGCCCACGGGTCTCCCCGACGATCCGGCCGCTACCCTCGCCTGTCATGACCGGGCGGACCCACGAGATCCGCGAGACCTTCCTTCGCTTCTTCGAGAGCCGCGACCACAAGCGGCTGCCGTCGGCGTCGCTCGTGCCGTCGGCGTACGACCCGTCGGTGCTGCTGACGACCGCGGGGATGCACCCGCTCGTACCGTACTTCCGCGGGGAGCAGACGCCGCCGCACCCGCGCCTGACGACGGTCCAGAAGTGCTTTCGCACGACCGACATCGACAATGTCGGGAACACGGCCCGCCACCTGACGTTCTTCGAGATGCTCGGCAACTTCTCGATCGGCGACTACTTCAAGCAGGAGGCCGTCGAGCTCGCGTGGGAGCTGTCGCTGGAGGGCTTCGGCTTCGAGCCCGAGGACATCTGGATCACGGTCTTCGCGGGCGACGAGGATCTCGGGCTCGGCCCCGACGAGGAGGCGATCGCGGCGTGGCTGTCCGTCGGCGTGCCGCTCGAACGGATCGTGGCGTGCCCGCGCTCGGAGAACTTCTGGCAGGGGGGGCCGACCGGGCCGTGCGGGCCGTGCAGCGAGCTGTACATCGACCGCGGCCTGGAGTGGGGGACGGCCGACGACCTGCCCGGCGGCGAGAACGAGCGCTTCCTGGAGTACTGGAACCTCGTCTTCACGCAGTACGACATGGGCGTCGACGCCGAGGGTGCCACGACGCTCGCGCCGCTGCCGAAGAACAACATCGACACGGGGCTGGGGCTGGAGCGGATGGCGGTCATCCAGCAGGGCGTGCGGACGGTCTTCGAGACCGACACGTTCGCGCCGCTGATGGCTCTGGCTCGACAGCTCGCGGCGTCCGAGCCCGACGAGCGCGCGTTGCGGATCCTGTCGGACCACTCGCGCGCGATGACGTTCCTGATCGCCGACGGCGTCGTGCCGTCCAACGAGGCGCGCGGCTACATCCTGCGGCGGATCATGCGCCGCGCGATCCTGCAGGGCAACCGCGCCGGCATGCGGCCGGGGTTCATGCCGGTCTTCGCCGAGAAGGTCATCGAGATCATGGGCGCGGCGTATCCCGAGCTCGGGCGCGAGCGCGAGGCCATCCTGCTGTGGGCGCGCGCGGAGGAGGAGGGCTTCGGCCGCACGCTGGCGCAGGGGACGAGGCTCTTCGACGAGATCGGGAGCAGGTCGCCGGGCATCTCCGGCGAGGACGCGTTCCGGCTGCACGACACGTTCGGCTTCCCGATCGACCTGACGACCGAGCTCGCCGCCGAGCAGGGCCTCGAGGTCGACATGGCGTCGTTCGCGTCGCTGATGGACGACCAGCGCGCGCGCTCGCGCCTGGTCGCGCCGGCGGGCGCCCCCGCCCAGGACGGTGCCGCCGCGGCCGACGTCCATACGCAGTTCACCGGCTACGAGACGCTCGAGCAGCACACGACCGTGGGCTCGCTGTCGCGCGACGGCGACCGGCTGCTCGTCGCGCTCGCCGAGTCGCCGTTCTACGCGACCGGCGGCGGCCAGGTCGCCGACGTCGG
>JAWVGK010000101.1:0-9694 GCA_033855155.1 Solirubrobacteraceae bacterium
CCGTACAGCAGCTCGGCGGTGATCTCCTCGCCGGGGTGCGCGGGCAGGCAGTGCAGCGCGATCGCGCCCGGCGCGGCGAGGTCGAGCAGGGCGTCGTCGAGGCGGTAGGGCGCGAGCGCGCCGCGGCGCTCGTCGGCGGTCTCCTCGTCGCCCATGCTGACCCAGACGTCGACGTAGATCGCGTGCGCGCCGGCGACGGCCTCGGCGGGATCGCCCGTCAGCAGCGCGCCCGGCACGCCGCTCAGCGTGTATCCGTCGGGCGACGCGACGGCCACCTCGACGCCCGCGATCGCGCCGACGAGGGCGAGCGAGCGCGCCACGTTGTTGCCGTCGCCGACGTACGCGATCTTCAGGCCCTCGAGACGGCCGAACTGCTCGCGCAGCGTCATCAGGTCGGCGAGCGCCTGGCACGGGTGATGGCCGGCGGTCAGCATGTTGAAGACCGGCACCGTCGCCTCGGCGGCGAGCTCCTCCAGCAGCGCGTGGGGCCCCGTCCGCACGCCGATCGCGGCCATGTGGCGCGACAGGATCCGGGCCGTGTCGCCGACGGACTCGCCGCGCGACAGCTGCAGCTCGCCCGAGCGCAGCACGACCGGCTGGCCGCCGAGCTCGAACACGCCGGCCTCGAAGGACAGCCGCGTCCGCGTCGACGGCTTCTCGAAGATCAGCGCGATGCTGCGCCCCTCCAGCGCCCGCGAGGACAGCGGCGCGGCCTTCAGCGCATCCGCGCGGTCCAGCAGCGCGAGCAGCTCTTCGCGATCGAGCTCGGTCCCGGTGAGCAGATGGCGCGTCAAGCCGGGCAGTCTATGGGCGATGCGCGTCCTCAGCTGGAACCTCTTCCACGGTCGCGCCGTGCCGGGCGCGGGGCGCGATCTGCAGGCCGAGTTCGCGCGTGCGCTCGCCGGCTGGGAGTGGGACGTCGCACTGCTGCAGGAGGTGCCGCCGTGGTGGCCGGCGGCGCTCGCGCGCGCCTGCGACGCCGACGCGCGCACTGCGCTGACGTCGCGCAACGCGCTGCGGGGCGCGCGGCGCGCGCTCGCGACGCGCTGGCCCGACGTCGTGAAGTCCAACGGCGGCGGCGCCAACGCGATCCTCGTGCGCGGCGCGGCGATCGTCGACGAGCGACGGCTGCTGCTGCGTCGCTGGCCCGAGCGGCGCGTCTGCCACGCGGTGCGGCTCGGCGACGGCACGTGGTTCGCGAACCTCCATGCGCAGGTGCACTCCCCGCAGCGCGCCGAACGCGACATCGAGCGCGCCGCGGCCGCGACGCTCGCGTGGTCTGACGGCGCGCCGGCCGTGCTCGGCGGCGACTTCAACGTCCGCGAGCCCTCCGCGCCCGGCTTCGCGCGGCTCGGCGGCAACGGCGTCGACCACGTCCTCGGCCACGGCCTGGCGGCCGCCGGGCCCGCCGCGGTCCTCGATCGCGGCCGGCTGTCGGACCACGCGCCGGTGGCGATCACCCTCTCGCCGCGCGATCGCGCCGAAGCGAGGTAGGGTCCGTCGGGACCCGGAACGACCCCAGGAGATCCGACATATGCCTCGCCTACCCGTCACCGCCTGCGCCTGCCTCGCGCTCGCGGTCAGCGGCGTCGCCGTCGCCGGCTGCGGCTCGAGCGACGACAAGAAGAGCGCCAGCACGACCTCGACGGCCACGACCGCCGCCAAGCCCCAGGCGACCGCACCGGCGAGCGAGGTGAAGGTCTCGATGAAGAACATCAAGTTCGTCCCGCAGGACATCACCGTGAAGGTCGGCCAGAAGATCGTCTGGACGAACAACGACGGTCAGATCCCGCACACCGTCACGGGCGTCAAGGGCGCGATCTTCGACTCCGGCAACATCGGCGGCGGCGGGACGTTCGACTACACGCCGACGAAGGCCGGCAAGATCGACTACGTCTGCACGATCCACGAGGGCCAGAACGGGACGATCACCGTCACGAGGTAGCGCGCAGGCCGAACCCGCGCAGCATCATCAGCGCGCGGGCGCTCGCCGAGCCCGGCTTCGGCAGCACGCCGAGCTGGATCGCGGCGTCGTAGAGGTCGAAGAACGCCCGCACGCGCCACAGCCGCGTGCGGGTGTCGTCGAGCTCGCAGTAGAAGATCGCCTGCACGACGATCGCGCGGCCCGTCGGCGGGAACTCGCCGAGCTGGCCGCTGTTCGTCGCGATCATGCGCACCGGCGCCGCGACGAACCGCCCGTCGCTCAGGCGCTCGCCGGTCGTCTCCAGGTGAGCGTCCGGCGCGCCGGTGCGCAGCCGCGCGACGTGCATCGCGAGCGCGCCGGGCCCGATCAGCGGCTCGAGCGTCAGCGGGTCCTCGTAGTGCAGGTCCGGTGCGCACAGCGCCGCCAGCTCGCCGGCGAAGTCGCGCGCCGACCAGGCTGCCTCGAAGCGCTCGACGAGCGCGGCCGGGTCGCTCATTCGGCGAGCTCCGCCATGCCCTTCAGCGGCGAGCTCGCGCGCGCATGGGTGCGGCGCGCGATCCGGCCGGCGCCGCGCGCGAGCACGCCGGCGCGCACGGCGAGGCGGATCGCTTCGGCCATCGCGACGGGATCGGCGGCGCGCGAGATCGCGCTCGCGCACAGGACGGCGTCGCAGCCGAGCTCCATCGCCAGCGCCGCGTCGGAGGCCGTGCCGACGCCCGCGTCGAGGATCACCGGCACGCCCGCCTGCTCGACGATCAGCGTGATGTTCGCGGGGTTCGCGATCCCCATGCCGCTGCCGATCGGCGAGCCGAGCGGCATCACGGCGGCGCAGCCGACGTCCTCCAGGCGGCGTGCGAGGACCGGGTCGTCGTTCGTGTAGGGCAGCACGACGAAGCCGTCGTCGACGAGCTGCTCGGCGGCCGCCAGCAGCTCGAGCGCGTCGGGCAGCAGCGTGCGCTCGTCGCCGATGACCTCGAGCTTGACCCAGTCGGTGTGCAGCGCCTCGCGAGCGAGCTGCGCCGTCAGCACGGCGTCGCGGGCGGTGAAGCAGCCGGCGGTGTTGGGCAGCACGTCGACGCCCTTGGCGGCGATCACGTCCAGCAGCGAGCCCTCGGCCGCGGCGTCGATGCGGCGCATCGCGACGGTCACGAGCTCGCACGCGCAGGCGTCGATCGCGTCGGCGAGCGTCTGCAGGCGCGTGAAGCCGCCCGTGCCGAGCAGTAGGCGCGAGCCCAGCTCGCGGCCGGCGATGACGAGCGCGGTCATCCGCCCTGCGTCGCCGCGACGATCTCGACGCGCGCGCCGTCGGGCACGGTGCGCAGCGGCCACTCGCCGCGGCGCGCCACCTCGGCGTCGACGGCGACGGCGATCCCCGCCGTCTCGGGATCGATGTCCAGGCACAGCAGGACCTCGCGGATCGTCGGGTCGGCGCCGGTGTCGGTCGGCGTGCCGTTGACGTAGATCACGCCGCGGCTCCCTCGCGGGCGGCAGCGAAGCGGGCGGCCGAGAACGCCTGCGGCACGTCCGCGCCAGCGAGCGCGGCGGCGACGACGTCGGCCGTCGCGGGCGCCAGCAGGATGCCGTTGCGGTGATGGCCAGTCGCCCAGACGAGCCCCTCGATCTCGCTCGATCGTCCGAGCACCGGCGCGTTGTCGGGCGTCGCGGGGCGCAGGCCGGCGGACGTCTCCTCGACCAGCAGCTCGTGGACGCCGGGCACGAGCTCGCCGGCGTCGCGCAGCAGCTCGTAGAGGCCACCGGCGGTGACGCTCGTGTCGAAGCCGCGCTCCTCCATCGTCGCACCGAGCACGTAGCGCCCGTCGCCGCGCGGGACGATGTAGCCGCCCTCGAAGCGCACGATCCGCGCCAGCATGCCCGGCCCCGCTGGATCGCGCAGGCGCATGATCTGGCCCTTGACGGGACGCAGCGGGAAGCGCGCCCTCGCGGGCAGGCCGGCGATCGCCCCGCTCCAGGCACCGGCCGCGACGACGACCTGCTCGGTGGCGACGACCGCGCCGCCGGAGAGCTGCACGCCGCTGATCTTGGCGCCTTCGAGGTTGATCCGCTGCGCCGTGGCGTGGGTATACAGGTCGACCCCCGTTCGGCGGCTCGCCTCAGCGAGGGCGATCGCCGTCGTACGGGGGTCTGCAGCGTGGTCGCCGGGGACGTCGAGCGCAAGGCGCAGCGACGGGGTCAGGGCCGGCTCGAGCCTGCGCGCCGCGCTCGGCAGCAGTCGCTGCACGTCGAGCCCGAGCTCGCGGCGCAGCGTCAGCTCGCGGTCGAGCGCGTCGGCCTCGTCGCGGTCGCGCGCGACGACGAGCGCGCCGCAGCAGCGCAGCCCCGGATCGACGCCCGACGCCTCGGCGAGCTCGGCGGCGAAGGCCGGCCACATCCGCGCGCTGCGCAACCCCAGCGCCAGCAGCGCGAGCTCGCCGGGATCGGCCTCGGTCACCGGCGCGAGCATCCCGGCCGCGACGTGCGACGTGCCGCCGCCGAGCTCGCCGCGCTCGAGCAGGCAGACCGACGCTCCGCGCTGCGCGGCGCGCCACGCGACGGCGAGTCCGATGACGCCGCCGCCGATGACGACGACGTCGGCGCTGGCGGTTGGGTCCTGCGGCATTGCACCTCGCTTCGCCGGCATGATCCGGATCAGCTGTTGACGGTCGGCGTGACGCCCTCTCAGCCCGCACTCGCGGGCTCCCGTTGGGGTCAATCCTAGCGGCGCGCCGGCGCCGCCAATCGGGCCCGCCGCGGGTCGCGTTGCGACAATGCTTGGCGTGCCCGCCTCCGACGAACGCCATGCGCGCCTGCAACGGGCCGTCCTGTACCTCGTCTGCCCGCTGCGCCCAGGCGGCCGCGCGCTCGAGGACGTGCTCGGCCCGGCGCTCGCCGGCGGCGTCGACGTCGTCCAGCTGCGCGACAAGGAGGCCCGCGACGACGAGCTGCTCGCGGCGGCCGCCGTGGCGCGGCGCCTGTGCGACGCGGCGGGGGCGCTGCTGATCCTCAACGACCGCCCCGACCTCGTCGCGGCGGCCGACGCCGACGGCTGCCACGTCGGCCAGGACGACATCGACGTCCCCGAGGCGCGCGAGCTGGCGGGCAAGGGGGCGATCGTCGGGCAGTCGACGCACTTCCCGGGCGAGGTCGACGCCGGCAGCGCGGCGGACTACATCGGCGTCGGGCCGGTGTTCGCGACGCCGACCAAGCCCGGCCGGCCAGCCGTCGGCCTGGAGCTCGTGCGCTTCGCGGGCGCGCACGCGCCGGTGCCGTTCTTCGCGATCGGCGGCATCGACGAAGCGAACGTCGAAGCCGTCGTCGACGCGGGCGCGCGCCGGATCGCCGTCGTGCGCGCGATCTGCGACGCGGCCGATCCGCGGGCCGCGGCGACCGCGCTGCGTGCCGCGATCACGGGGGAGCCGATCGATGGGATCGCGTAGCCGCAAACGCGAGCGCGCCGGCGCGAAGCCTCCTGCGCGCCCGGATGACGAGGTCTCGCCCGCGCCCACCGCCGAGACAACCGGCGGCCCCGCCGACGCCGCGACACCCCCCGCGGCCACGCCTGCCAGCCCCGCCGACGCCGCAACACCCCCCGCCGCCGCTGCCGCCGGCCCCGCCGGCGCCGCGACACCACCCGCGGCCACACCCGCCAGCCGCGCCGACACCGCCGCGCCGCCCGCCGCCGCTGGCGCCCGCGCACCCGCGACACCCGCCGGCACCGCCCCCGCCGCCGACACACCCGCGCGCATGTCCCCCGCCAGCGACGAGGTCGACCCGCTGCGCCGCCGCTACGCGCGCGGCCGCGCTCGCGACGAGGCGGTCCGCGAGGGCCTCGAGCCGCTCGCGCCGGGCGTGCGCCCGCGCGCGGTGACGGTCGCCGCGATCGTCGCGTTCGCGTTCGCCGCCGCCAACGTGGCCGCCGCGCTGACGGGCAACGACCTCTCCACGTCCGCCGGCAACGCGTCCGCCGCCACGGCCGTGACCACGGCGGTGCTGCTGTTAGCCGGGATCGGGATGCTGCTGCGCCAGTACTGGGCCGTGCTCGGCTTCCAGACGATCCTCGCCCTGCAGATCATCTTCTTCTCGCTGGCGCTGCTGCGCGTGCAGAAGTGGTGGCTCGGGATCCTCATGGTCATCGCGATCTGCCTGCTGGGGATGATGTTCTGGAAGCTCGTCCGCGCGATGGCGCGCCTGCAGATGCCCGATCGCGGCGGGGCGACTCGATAGTCTCGGCCGCGATGGCCGACACCTCGTATGACTGCATCGTCATCGGCTCCGGGCCCGGCGGCTACGTCGCCGCGATCCGCGCGGCGCAGCTCGGACTGACGACCGCGGTGGTCGAGTCCGACGAGGTCGGCGGGCGCTGCCTGAACTACGCCTGCATCCCCGCGAAGGCCGTGCTGCGCGTCGCCGACGTGCTCGGCGAGATCCGCGACGCCGCCGACTACGGCATCGCCGTGTCCGATCCGCTGGTCGACTTCGACGCCGTCGGCGCGCGCCGGCGCAAGGTCATCAAGACGCTCACCGGCGGCGTGTCGGGGCTGTTAAAGAAGAACGCGATCGAGGTCATCCAGGGTCACGGCTCGGTGACCGACGATGCCAACGTCAAGGTCGGCGGCAACTTCGACGGCACGGAGATCGCGGCGCGGTTCGTCATCCTCGCGACCGGCTCGATCAAGAAGGCGCTGCCGGGCGCGCAGTTCGGCGGGCGCGTCATCGGCACCGAGGAGGCGTGGGCGCTGACGGAGCTGCCGACGTCGCTGGCGGTCGTCGGGGCGGGCGCGTCGGGCACGGAGATCGCGTCGGCCTACGCGCGCCTGGGCTCGGACGTGACGCTCTACGAGGGCCTCGACCGCGTCCTGCCGAGCGAGGACGCCGACGTCTCGAAGATCGCCGACCGCGGCTTCAAGAAGCAGGGCATCAGGGTCCGCACCGGCGTGTTCGTCGAGAACGTGCGGTCGCGCGACGACGAGGTCACGTTCACCGTCGCCGGTGAGCCGGCACGCGCGCAGTGGCTCGTCATCGCCGCGGGACGCGCTCCGGACGTCGAGGGACTCGGGCTCGAGGACGCCGGCGTCGACCTGACCGACAGCGGCCACGTCGCCGTCGACGGCGCGATGCGCACCTCGCTGGCCGGCGTGTACGCGATCGGCGATCTCGTGCCGGGCCCGGCGCTCGCGCATAAGGCCTCCGACGAGGGCATCGTCGCCGCCGAGGACGCCGCCGGTCTGGCGACGCATCCGATCGACTACGTCGACGTCCCGCGCGCGACCTTCTGCTACCCGAACGTCGGCAGCTTCGGGCTGACCGAGCAGCAGGCGATCGACGCCGGCCACGACGTCGTCGTCGGTCGCTGCAGCTACGGCGCGGTCGGCGCCGGCACGGTCTACGGCGATCGCAGCGGGCTCGTGAAGATCGTCGGCGATCGCACGTACGGCGAGCTGCTCGGCGGCCACATCGTCGGCACGCGCGCGACCGAGCTCATCCAGGAGCTCGTCAACGTGCGCGCGCTCGAAGGCGGCTTCGGCGAGATCGCGCGCATGGTGCATGGCCACCCGACGCTGTCGGAGGCCGTCATGGAGGCGGCCCGCGACGCCGACGGCTGGATCATCCACGGCTGAGCGGTGTGGAGGCGGGTGCCGCGGCCGGGCCGGCCTTCTACTTCGACCTCTTCAGCCCGGAGGCGTACCTCGCGGCCGAGCGCGTGATCGCGACGCTGCCGGTCAGCGCCGAGTGGATCCCCGTGACGGCGTCGCGGCTGCCCGCGGCGGACACGCTCGAGGGCTGGCGCTGCGAGACCGATCGCGAGGCGTTCTTCGAGCGCATCGCGCGGACCGCCGCGCGGCGCGGGCTGCAGCCGCTCGTCTGGCCGCAGCCGTTGCCGTTCGACAGCTCGTTCGCGATGCGCGTCGCGACGTACGCCAAGCAGATCGGGCGCACGGTGCCGTTCGCGCTGGCGGCCTTTCGCCAGGCATTCGCCGGCGGCCGCGACCTGAGCGTGCCCGACAACGTCCTGATCGCGGCGGCGGCCTGCGAGATGCACCCCAACGCCGTGCTAAAGGCCGCCGCGCTGGGCTCGATCGCCGCGCGCCTGGACGCCGCCACCGCGCTGGCGGCGCAGCGCGGCGTGCGCGACGTCCCGGCGGTCTGGCTTGCCACGGGCGAGGTCTTCCACGGCGACGAGGCGCTCGGGCAGGCGGCATCCGCGCTCGGCGCGTGACCGGCGCGTTGCAACGCGTGGCGCGCGGCGGTCGGGAAGCTACGTTGCGGGGGTGAAGGCCAACCGCACGCATCGCCTGCTGCACACGCGCTCGAGCCGCATGCCCGCGCGCCTGGATCCGATGCGGATCGACCACATCGAGGTCGTCGAGGTCGCCTCGGGGGAGGTCGTGCTGTTCTGGGACCTGCCCGCGCCCGAGGCCGCCAAGCGCGCGCGCCGCCTGCGCGAGGACCTCAACCTGCTCGACGAGCCGCAGTTCCTCGAGCGCTGGGGCACGGCGTAGGGGTGGGCGAGGTTCTGGGCCCTGTAGCGCCCAGAACCTCATCCACCCCTACTCGCTCGCGCGCCCGCTGACGGCGAGCCCGGCACCGAGGCCGACCATCACGAGCCCGCCCGTGCCGCCGATCGCCGCCAGGCGCCGCGGCGAGCGCACGAGCCAGTCGCGCGCGGCACCCGCGGCGAGCGCCCAGACGCCGTCGCAGAGCACGGCCATCGCGCAGAAGATGGCGCCGAGCGCCAGCAGTTGCAGCGCTACGGACCCGGCGGAGCGGTCGACGAACTGCGGCAGCACGGCGACGAAGAAGACGATGAGCTTCGGGTTCGCGACGCCGACAAAGAACGAATCGGTCAGCATCCGGCGCAGCTGCTTGGGCTGGGCTGGCACGTGCAGCGCGCCGGCCAGCGAGCGGCGGTGGCGGATCGCCTGCACGCCGAGGAACACAAGGTACGCGGCGCCGGCGAGCTTCAGCGCCGCGAAGACGGCGATCGACTCCTGCACGATCGCGCCGACGCCGACCGCGACGAGCACGACCTGCACGTACACGCCGGCGGCGTTGCCGAGCACCGTCGCGATGCCCGCGCGGCGCCCGTGCGTCAGCGATCGCGTGACGACGAACAGGACGCTCGGCCCCGGCACGGCGATCAGCACGAACGCGATCAGGACGAACGCCAGCAGGTGATCGGTCGGCAGCATCCCGCGAAACCTAGAGCAGCGCCTACAACCCCGCCAGCGCCTCGCGGGCCGCGCGCACGCCGGCGCTGATCGCACCGTCCATGTAGCCGTTCCAGTACGTCGCGGTCTCCGTGCCGCCCAGTGGATGCGCCCGACCGGCTCGCGCAGCGCGATGCCGTAGGTCGTCAGCACGCCCGGAGCCGGGACCGCGACCGGGCAGCCGCGCGAGTACGCCTGCGCCCCCCAATCCATCTCGACGTAGTCGATCGGCGACAGCGCCCGCGCGCCGAAGGCGGGCGCGAAGCTGCCGAGCGCGGCCTGCCGGCGCTCGGCGTCCGCGAGTCGCCCGAAGCGCCGCGCCTCGTCGCCGCAGACGAAGCCCAGCAGCGCGCCCGGCGCACCGGCGAGCGCCGCACGACCCGCCGGCCGAGCTGCTGCGCGAGCGCGAGCGCGATCGCCTGCGCGCCGCCGGCGATGCGATCCTGCTGCGCGCCATGGCGGGTGTCGACGTTGCGCTCGAACGTGCCGGGCGTCCCCTCGTCGCCCGACGCGGCGATGAAGAACAGCGCGAACAGCAGCGAGACCTCGCGCAGCTCGGCGCCGA
>JAWVGK010000102.1:0-6200 GCA_033855155.1 Solirubrobacteraceae bacterium
GGGCTCAGCGAGACGGCGATCAACGAGGCGGCGACGGCACCGCTCAGCGCGCCGGCCAACGACAGCTTGTTCATGGTTCTCCTTGTCCTGGTGCGACCAACGGGACGGACAAGCCGGGGTGGCCGGCTCGTGGCGGTTAGCGAGCGGCGGCTGCAAACGGATGACTCGGCGGCGCAAGCTGGCGCGCAAAGGAGAAGTTGATCCGGCCGGCACGGACATCGCGAAGATCGTTCGATGACTCGTCGCACCAGCCTGCTCGTCGTGCTGTCCACGATCGCCCTCGCGGCCGTCGTCCTGCTCGCCGTGCTCTCCGAGGGCCGGGCTCCCGATGCTCCGGCGCGGCCGCGCCTGGCGCGCGCGACCGTCGGCGCTGCGGTGGACGTCGGCACCGACCCGGTGGCCGTCGCGGTCGGAGCCGGCGCCGTCTGGGTCGTCGACGCCGCCGACGGCACCCTGACGAAGATCGACCCGAAGACCGGCGCCGTCGACGGGAAGCCGCGGCGCGTCGCCGGCGGCCCGTTCGCCGTCGCCGTCGGAGCCGGCGCCGTCTGGGTTGCCTGCGGCGACGGCACGATCAGCGCCCACGACCTGCGCGACGGCCGGCCGTTCGGACCGACGGCCACGGTCCCCGGCGCCAACGGCATGGCCGTCGGCGCCGGTGGCGTGTGGGTTTCGAGCCGGCGTGCCGGCACCGTCACGCGCGTCGACCCTCGCACGCGCCGGACCGATCCTCCGATCCGCGTCGGTCGCGGGCCGGCCGACGTCGCCGTCGGCCTGGGAGCCGTGTGGGTCGCCAACGCCGACGGTGGGAGCGTCACGCGCATCGATCCGCGCAGCCGGCGTGCGCGCGCACCGATCGCCGTCGGGGCGCGACAGGTGCTCGCCCTCGCGGTGGGAGAGGGCGCCGTGTGGGCGGTGCGGGCGGGCGGGCCCGACGCGGATCGCACGCAGCTCGTGCGCATCGATCCGCGCGGCGCCGCGGTCGTGGGGGACCCGATCCGCGTTCCCGGCGCGGTTCCGCTGGACGTCGCCGCCGCAAGCGACGTCTGGGTGACCGACAGCGGCGGCGCTGTCGGGGCTCGGCGCGGCGGCTTGACGCGCGTGGATCCGGTCGCGGGCAAGGTGGCCGGGCCGCCGCTGCGCCCCGGCAGGCGCCCGTCGGCGGTCGCGCTCGGCGAGGGCGGCGCGTGGGTCACCGACGAGGACGCGGGCACGCTGACGCGCATCTCGGTCGCGAGCCCGTGACGAGCCGTCGCCTGCGGTAGCCGGCGCATTCGCGGCGCGAGGTCGCACGCGGCTGCGCGACGGGATGTCGAGGCTCCCCGCTGCGGGGTGTACCGCCGGTCCATAGGCCGCAGCGGCATCGGTGCCTAGTGTCCGGCGCGCCGGTCGGCCCCCTCGTCGCACCCGTCCGGCGGGGAGCACGCTTGCCGGTCGGCACGTACAACGGCACCACGCAAGACCGCGGACACGGCTCGACGGTCGACGGCGGCCCGGCTCCCGCGCGGACCGCCACCCACTGCCCCTACTGCTCGCTGCACTGCGGGATGCACGTGACGCGCCGCCCCGGCGGGCCGGCCGAGGTCGCGCCGAGCGACTTCCCCACCAACCGCGGGACGATGTGCCAGAAGGGCTGGACCTCGGCGGCGCTGCTCGATCATCCCGAGCGGCTGACGACGCCGCTCGTCCGGCGCGATCGCGACGCGCCGCTGCGACCCGCGAGCTGGGACGAGGCGCTGGACCGCGTCGCCGGGGCGCTGCGCGCGACCGGCGAGCGTCATGGTCGCGACGCCGTCGGCGTCTTCGGCGGCGGCGGGCTGACGAACGAGAAGGCCTATCAGCTGGGCAAGTTCGCGCGCGTCGCGCTGCGCACGTCGGCGATCGACTACAACGGGCGCTTCTGCATGTCCTCCGCCGCGACCGCGGCCCAGCGCGCGTTCGGGATCGATCGCGGCATGCCGTTCCCGCTCGCCGACGTCGCGCGGACCGGCGCCGTCCTGCTCGTCGGGTCGAACCTCGTCGAGACGATGCCTCCGGCGATGGCCTATCTCGACGACCAGCGCATCAACGGCGGCAAGCTCGTCGTCATCGACCCGCGCGCGACCGTCACCGCGCGGCGCGCGCACCTGCACCTGCAGCCGATGCCGGGCACCGATCTCGCGCTCGCCAACGCCCTGCTGCACATCGCGATCAAGGACGGCTTCGTCGACGCGGCGTTCGTCGAGCAGCGCACGAGCGGCTTCTCGTTCGTCGAGCAGCGCGTCGGCGCGTACTGGCCCGATCGCGTCGAGCGGATCACCGGCGTGGCGGTCGACGACATGCGCCGCGCGGTGCGCCTGCTGGCGCAGGCGCCGACGGCGATGGTCCTGACCGGGCGCGGGCCCGAGCAGCAGAGCAAGGGCACCGACACCGTGCAGGCGTTCATCAACCTCGCGCTCGCGCTCGGGCACGCCGGGCGCCCGTACTGCGGCTACGGCTGCCTGACGGGGCAGGGCAACGGGCAGGGCGGGCGCGAGCACGGCCAGAAGGCCGACCAGCTTCCGGGCTACCGGCGCATCGACGACCCGAACGCGCGCCGGCACGTCGCCGGCGTGGGGCATCGACCCCGACGACCTTCCCGGCGCCGGGCTCTCGGCGTGGGAGATGCTCGACGGCATGGGGCGCGACGGGGGCGTTCGCGCGCTGCTGGTGCTGGGCTCGAACATCGCCGTCTCGGCCCCCGACAGCGCACGCGTCGAGCAGCGGCTGGCCGACCTCGACTTCCTCGTCGTCGGCGACATCTTCGCGTCCGATACGGCGCTGCTCGCCGACGTCGTGCTGCCCGTCACGCAGTGGGCCGAGGAGGACGGCACGATGACGAACTTCGAGGGCCGCGTCGTGCTGCGGCGCAGGGCGCTCGACGCGCCGGAGAACGTGCGCAGCGATCTCGAGATCCTCGAGGGCATCGCGCAGCGCCTCGGATGCGGCGCGCGCTTCGACTCGCGTCCGCAGGCGATCTTCGACGAGCTTCGTCGCGCGAGCGCCGGTGGCAGGGCGGACTACGCCGGCATCACCTACGAGCGCATCGCTGCCGAGGACGGCGTCTTCTGGCCGTGCCCGCACGAGGGCCATCCCGGTACGCCACGCCTGTTCGAAGACGCGTTCGCGACCGACGACGGCCGCGCGCGCTTCCACGCCGTCAGCCACCGCGCCGCCGCCGAGGAGCCCGACGACGAGTTTCCGCTGTTCCTCACGACCGGTCGGACGCTCGTGCACTACCAGTCGGGCACGCAGACGCGCCGCCTCGCGCAGCTGCGCGACCGCGAGCCCGACGCGTACGTCGAGCTGCATCCCGTCCTCGCGCGCCGGATGCGCATCGAGGAGCACGATCTCGTCGAGCTCGCGACGCGCCGCGGCAGCGCGTCGGCACGGGCGCGGCTGACGCCCGACATCCGCCCGGACACGCTGTTCATGGCGTTTCACTGGGGCGGCGCGGGGCGCGCGAAGCTGCTCACCAATCCGGCGCTGGACCCGAGCTCGAAGATGCCCGAGTTCAAGGTCTGCGCCGTGCGCATCGACGCCGTGCAGGCCGAACCGAGAGGAGCACCGACGTGAGCACAGCCCGTCTGCTGCAGGGGATCTTCGCATTCGACGGCGCGGGCTACGACAAGCCGACGCTGCTGGATCCGGCGCTCGCGTATGCCGTGCCGGCGGGCACCGAGGCGCAGCTCGTCTACTTCCGCGGCGGCAACTCAAGCGCCGAGCTCGTCTGCGCGATCGTCATGCGCGACGGCGAGCCGATGCGCTACTTCCCGATCGGCGCGCGCGCCGACGTGCATGTCGCGCTGCGCGTCGTCGAGGACCTGCTGGCCGAGACCGAGATCGAGATCCACGTCGCCGCGCCCGACGGGGCGAGCGGGCACGTCGTCGTCGACCTGGGGCTGGTGGAGATCGGATGAGCGCCAGGCAACGGCTGATCGTCATCGGCAACGGCGTGGCCGGCGCGCGCGCCGTCGAGGAGATACTCGACCGCGGCGGCTCGGAGCTCTTTCAGATCACGATGTTCGGCGACGAGCCGCACGGCAACTACAACCGCATCTCGCTGTCCAACGTCCTCGCCGGCTCCGAGGACGCGGCCGGGATCTTCCTCAACCCGCTGGACTGGTACGCGTACAACGACGTCACCCTGCACGCGGGCGTGCGGATCACGAAGATCGACCGCTTCGACAGGACGGTCACGGCCGGCGACGCGACGGTCCACCGCTACGACAAGCTGATCGTCGCGACCGGCAGCCGGCCGTTCTTCCCGCCGATCGACGGCATGCTCGACCACGGCCGCCCGCTGACGGGCATCTTCGGCTTTCGCAACATCGCCGACTGCGACGCGATGCTCGAATGGGCCCGCGAGGCGCGCCGCGTCGCCGTCATCGGGGGTGGCCTGCTCGGCCTCGAGGCCGCCCGCGGCCTGCTCGAGCGCGGGATGGAGGTGCACGTCGTGCACCGCGCCGAGCGCCTCATGAACGTCCAGCTCGACGGCCAGGCCGGCGCGATCCTGCGCCGCGGCGTCGAGGAGCTCGGCATCCACGTGCACCTCGACACGAGCACGACGCGCGTGCTCGGCGAGGACGGCCACGTCGCCGGCCTGAAGTTCGGCGACGGCTCGACGCTTGCGTGCGACATGGTCGTCGTCACGGCGGGCATCCGGCCGAACACCGACCTCGCGCAGGGCGCCGGCCTGGAGGTCGAGCGCGCGATCGTCGTCGACGACGCGATGCGCGCGATGGACGAGCCGGACATCTACGTCGTCGGCGAGTGCGCCCAGCACCGCGGCGAGGTCTACGGGCTCGTCGCGCCGCTGTGGGAGCAGGCGGTCGTGCTCGCCGACCAGATCACCGGCGCCAACCCGAAGGCCGCCTACCACGGCTCGAAGCTCGCCACGAAGCTCAAGGTGTCGGGCATCGAGCTCGCGACGATGGGGCTCGCGGCGCCCGAGCGCGACGACGACGAGGTCGTCACGTTCTCCGAGCCCAAGCGGCGCGTGTACAAGTGCGTGATCGTGCGCGACGGCAAGCTCGTCGGCGCGACGCTGCTCGGCGACGTCGGCAAGGTGTCGTTCCTCATGCAGGCCTTCGACCGCGGCATGGTGCTGCCGGAGGAGCGCGTCTCGCTGCTGTTCGACCTCGGCGCCCCGCCGCCGGCGACGAGCGTCGCGGAGCTGGCCGACGACGTCCAGGTGTGCAACTGCAACGGCGTCACGAAGGTCGCGATCCGCACTTGCGTGCGCGACGGCGCCCGCACGATGAGCGCCGTCGCCGCCGCCACGCGCGCGGGCTCGGGCTGCGGCTCGTGCAAGGGCCAGGTGCTCGAGATCCTCGAGTGGGCGGCGGGCGGCCAGCTCGAGGCCGACCCGACCGGGACTACTACGTGCCGAAGATCGCGCTGCCCAAGGCCGACCTGATGGCGATCGTGCGCGCGCGCGGGCTGCGCTCGGTGTCGTCCGTCCTCGAGGCGTTCGGCACCGAGCCCGAGGACCCGAAGTCCAAGCCGGCGATGGTGTCGCTGCTGAAGATGGTGTGGGGCTCGGACTACGTCGACGAGCGCGACGCGCGCTTCATCAACGATCGCGTCCACGGCAACATCCAGAAGGACGGCACGTTCTCGGTCGTCCCGCGGATCGCGGGCGGCGTCGCGACGTCCGACCAGCTGCGCCGCCTCGCCGACGTCGCCGATCGCTACGGCGTGCCGACGATCAAGATCACCGGCGGCCAGCGCGTCGACCTGCTCGGCATCCGCAAGGAGGACCTGCCGGCGGTCTGGCGCGAGCTCGACATGCCTTCGGGGCACGCCTACGGCAAGAGCTTTCGCACGGTCAAGACGTGCGTCGGCACCGACCACTGCCGCTTCGGCCTGGGCGACTCGGCGCGGCTGGGCATCCGCATCGAGGAGCGCTTCGCGGGCCTCGAGAGCCCGGGCAAGCTCAAGCTCGCCGTCGCGGCCTGCCCGCGCAACTGCTCGGAGGCGATGGTCAAGGACGTCGGCTGGGTCGCCGTCGGGGACGGGCGCTGGGAGATGTACGTCGGCGGCGCGGCCGGCGCGCACGTGCGTCGGGGCGACCTGCTGTGCACGGTCGACGATCCCGACGCGGCGATGCTCATGACGGGGCGCTTCATCCAGCACTACCGCGAGAACGCGCGCTGGCTGGAGCGCACGTACGCGTTCGT
>JAWVGK010000103.1:0-7020 GCA_033855155.1 Solirubrobacteraceae bacterium
GCGGAAAGTCCATGCATCCGCGAACTCCTGCCATGGCGCCCGCTCCGCCGCCACCAGATAATTGCACGCACAACGACTTCACCGGCCATGCCGGCAACCGAGGAGAGCATCATGAGCGCCACCGCAACGACCCTTCCCACCGGCACCTGGAACGTCGATCCGTCGCATTCGCGCGTCGGCTTCCGCGTCAAGCACCTCGGCATCTCGACCGTCCGCGGCGAGTTCGGCAAGTACGAAGGGCAGCTCGTCGTCGCTGATGACGGCACGATCACGGCATCCGGCAAGGTCGACGTCTCCTCGATCGACACCTCCGAGTCCGACCGCGACACGCACCTCAAGGCGCCGGACTTCTTCGACGTCGAGACGTACCCCGAGATCACGTTCCGGTCGACGTCCGTCCGCGCCAAGGACGAGGACACCTACGAGATCACCGGCGACCTGACGCTGCACGGCGTGACGAAGCCGATCACGCTCATCGCCGAGTCCGGCGGCTCGGAGGTCGACCCGTTCGGCAACACGCGCATCGGCTTCGAGATCACGGGCCAGATCAGCCGCTCGGATTACGGCATGAAGTTCAACATGGCCCTGGGCAGCGGCAACCTCGCCGTCAGCGACAAGATCAAGCTCGACCTCGACGTCTCCGCCGTCAAGGCCTCCTAGCCCCCGCGCGCGCAGGGCGTCAGACTGCGCTCGGTGGTCCGCCCACGACATCCCCGAGCGTGAACACCCTGCGCGCACCCGCCGCACCCGCCGCACCCGCCGCACCGGCCGCACCGGCGCACGGCGGCCGGCTGGTCGTCGACCGTCTCGAGCACCGCCACGACCCCGTCGAGGTCGTGCTGTTCGACGCGCTCGACGTCGGCGGCGACGGCGACGGCGTCCGCGAGCCGCACCGCCACGACTACCACGAGCT
Source organism: Solirubrobacteraceae bacterium (assembly GCA_033855155.1). GTDB lineage: Bacteria > Actinomycetota > Thermoleophilia > Solirubrobacterales > Solirubrobacteraceae > CADCVQ01. The sequence goes on from JAWVGK010000103.1 coordinate 914, forward strand.
GATCTGGACGCGCGCCGGCTCCGGCCGGCACATGCTCGACAACCGCACGGTGCCCGTCGTCCCCGGCACGATCACGGTCATCGGGCGTGGCCAGGTGCACGTCTTCGAACGCGCACACGGCCTCGTCGGCGCGGCGGTGCGCTTCGGCGACGAGCTGCTGCACGAGGGGCCGATCGCGCGTGCCGACCCGGCATGGCTGTTCGCCGGCTGCGGCGGCTGGAACGTCACCGTGCCCGTCAGCCAGCAGGCCGCGCTCGAGTCCGCCATCGCCACGCTCGCCGCCGAAAGCGCCGGCCCGCTGGACGCGCGCAGCGCCGACCTGCAGCGCCACCTGCTGTCGGTGCTGCTGCTGTGGATCGAGCGCTGGTACGACGGCGAGCGCACCGAGCGCCGCGACGGCGGCGACGCCGCGCTCGCGCTGTACCGGCGCTTCTCGCAGGTGCTCGAGCGCGACTTCGCCGCCCATCACGACGCCGCCCACTACGCCCGCGCGCTCGCGATGCCGCCGGCCGCGCTCTCGCACGCGCTCAGCCAGGTCGCCGGCAAGTCGACGAAGGAGCTCGTCACCGACCGCGTGATGCTCGAGGCGGCGCGGCTGCTGCGCTTCACCGACCGCACGATCGGCGAGATCGCCTACGCGACGGGCTTCGGCGACCCGCTGTACTTCTCGCGCGCCTTCAAGCGCCACCACGGCGAGGCGCCGACGGTCTTCCGCGACCGCACGCGCGGCGTCTCGCCGGGTTGAGCGGCCCCGATTTCACCCGCTGAGCGGGCGCTTCTCGCAGCTCGAAGCACCGCGGCCGCGGATGTCCATGCATCCGCGATCTTGCGCCATGGACACGCCCGCCCGCCCCGCGCAGACTGCCTGACATGACCACGACCGCCCCCCTCACCGATCGGCTCGCACCCACGCTGCGCCTCGGCTCGACGCACCTCACCGTCTCGAACCTCGACGGCTCGATCGCCTTCTACGAGCGCGCGCTCGGACTGCGGGTGCACCGCCGCGACGGCGACAGCGCCCACCTGGGCGCCGGCGCCGAGGACCTCGTCGTGCTCGTCGAGGAGCGCGACGCCGCGCCCGGCGGCCGCCACGCCGGCCTCTACCACTTCGCCCTGCTGTTCGACTCGCGCGAGGAGCTCGCGCGCGCCGTCGTGCGGCTCGCCGAGACGCGCACGCGCATCGAGGGCGCCTCCGATCACGGCGTCTCCGAGGCGATCTACCTGCGCGATCCCGACGACAACGGCATCGAGCTGTACGTCGACCGGCCGCGGTCGCAGTGGCCCGCCCCGCGCCAGCCGGGCGAGCGCGTCGAGATGTACACGATCGCGCTCGACACGCAGGCGCTGCTACGAACCGTCGCGGGCGAGCAGCCGCGGGCGCTCGCCGGCCCCGGCATGCGCACCGGCCACCTGCACGTGCACGTCGCGAACATGGACCGCGGGCTGGCGTTCTATCGCGACGTGCTCGGCTTCGAGGTGATGGTGAACCTCGGCAGCGCGGCGTTCGTCTCGGCCGGCGGCTACCACCACCATCTCGGCTTCAACGTCTGGCTCGGCGGCGACGTCAAGCCCAAGCCGCCGCACACGGCCGGCCTGCGCCACTGGACCGTCGTCCTCGCGTCGGCGGCCGAGGTGGCCGAGGTGCGGGCGCGCGTCGAGGCGGCCGGCCTGGAGGCGCAGCCGCACGATGGCGGCTTCCTCGTGCGCGATCCGTGGCGCACCGCGGTCGTGTTCGCGGCCGCGCCGGCAGCGACCCGCGCAGCGGCGTAGGGGCTACCCGCAGCGATCCGGCCCAATCGCGCGACGCGGTAGCTGGACGAATGTTCGATGACCGTGCCATGCGCATCCGCCGATGACCTCGTATGAGAGCGCTCGGTACCACGCCGCCTGCTGAGCCGCTCGCGGCGCCGGCGAGGCGCGACAGCACCGACTGGCCCAACGCCGAGGCGAAGTTCCTGCGCCCGCGCGACCACCGTGAGATGCTCGGTGCGTTCGAGCGCTGCGGCCACGTCCGCCTTCCGGCCGGCAAGTAGCGCCATGGCCACCGCGACCCTCGACGTGCTGCTCGTCGGAGACGGCGCGGCAGATGCGCAGCTGACCTCCGACACGCTCGTCTTCGCGCGCGAGCCGCGCTGCCGGGTCACGTGCGCCGAGCGGCTGACCGGCGCGCTCGGCCTGCTCGCGCAGGAGTCCTTCGACGTCGTCCTGCTGGACCTCGGCCTGCCCGATGCCAGCGGCCTCGATGCGGTGCGCGCGGTGCGCGCGGCCGCGCCGGAGACGGCGCTGATCGTGCTCAGCGGCCGCGGCAGCGAGGCGACCGCCGTCGCGGCGCTCGAGGCGGGCGCGCAGGACTACCTCGTCAAGGGACGCGCCGACGGCGATGCCCTGCAGCGCTCGATCCGCTTCGCCATCGCCCGCCGCGAGGCGGACGTCGCGCAGCGACGCTTCGCCGCCGTCGTCGAGTCTTCCGACGACGCGATCATCACGAAGGGGCTCGACGCGACGATCACCACCTGGAACGTCGGCGCGGAGCGCCTGTACGGCTACACGCGCGAGGAGGCGGTCGGCCAGCCGGTCGAGATGCTCGTCCCCGTGGACTGCCGCGCGGAGGAGCGCGCGATGTTCGCCCGCGTGCTGGGAGGCGAGCACGTCGATCACCGCAGGACGGCCCGCATCTGCAAGGACGGCTCGACGAAGATCGTCGCGCTGACCGTCTCGGCGGTGCGCGACGCCCACGACGGGATCATCGCGATCTCCTCGATCGCACGCGACATCACCGACTCGACGCTCGCGGAGGAGTCGCTGCGCGCGGCCGAGGAGCGCTTCCGCTGCGCCTTCGACGAGGCGCGCATCGGCATGATGATCATCGACCTGAGCGCGCGCTACGAGCGCGTCAACGACGCCTTCTGCGCGATCGTCGGCCACAGCCACGAGCAGCTCACCGGCCTTCCGCGCGAGCGCATCACCCATCCCGACGACGTCGCCGCCGACGACGCCGCGGTCGCGATGCTGCTCGACGGCGAGGCGACGTCGCACATGTGCGAGAAGCGCTACATCCATGCCAACGGCCATCCGGTGTGGGCCGCGCTGAACCTCACGCTGATCCGCGACGCTCACGGGAGACCGCGGCACTTCATCGCCCAGGTGCAGGACATCACGCAGCGGCGCAACCACGAGCGCCAGCTGCAGCACATGGCCGACCACGACCCGCTGACCGGGCTGCTGAACCGCCGCAGCTTCGAGCGCGAGCTGACGAGCCACGTCACGCGCGTCGCGCGCTACGGCGCGAGCGGCGCGGTGCTCGTGATCGACCTCGACAACTTCAAGTACCTCAACGACTCCCAGGGCCACAACGCCGGCGACGAGCTGATCGTGCGCATCGCGCAGGCGCTGCGCACGCGCCTGCGCGAGAGCGACGTGCTGGCGCGCCTGGGCGGCGACGAGTTCGCGATCCTGCTGCCGAACGAGGAGGAGGCGGAGTCCCGGGCGGTCGCCGAGGCGCTGCTGGAGGTCGTCAGCGACCAGACGACGCCGGCGCTGCTCGGCGAGCACCGGCGGATCAGCGCGAGCATCGGCATCGCGCGCTTCGACGACGGCGAGGAACTGACCTCCGAGGAGATCATGGTCAACGCCGATCTCGCGATGTACGACGCCAAGGAGGCCGGCGGCGGGCGCTTCGCGCGCTATCGCACCGAGCAGCACGAGCGCCCGAAGATCGAGAGCCGCATGAAGTGGGCGCGCCAGATCAACGAGGCGATCGGCAGCGGCGGCTTCGAGCTGCTCGCCCAGCCGATCGTGCCGCTGCGCGCCGACGGCGCGACGCAGTACGAGCTGCTGCTGCGCATGCGCGACGAGCACGGCAACCTCATCCCGCCCGGCTCGTTCTTGTACGTCGCCGAGCGGCTGGGGCTCATCCGCGACATCGACCGCTGGGTCACCGAGCGCGCGATCGACATGCTCGCCGACCAGCGCGCCGCGGGCCGCGACCTGCGCTTCGAGGTCAACCTGTCGGGCTACACGATCGGCGACGACCAGCTGCTCGAGCTCATCGAGCGCCGCCTCGCCGAGACCGGCGTCCCGGCCGACCGGCTGATCTTCGAGATCACCGAGACCGCCGCGATCGAGAACATCACGCGCGCGGCACGCTTCGCCGACCGGCTGTCGCAGCTCGGCTGCAGGTTCGCGCTCGACGACTTCGGCGCCGGCTTCGGCTCGTTCTACTACCTCAAGCACCTGCCGTTCGACTACCTGAAGATCGACGGCGAGTTCGTCCGCCACTGCGCCGCCAACGAGACCGATCGCATCCTCATCGCCGCGGTCGTGCAGATCGCGCGCGGCATGGGCAAGTGGACGATCGCCGAGTTCGTCACCGATCAGGAGACGCTCGAGGTGCTGACCGAGCTCGGGGTCGACTACGGCCAGGGCTACCGCCTCGGCCGCCCCGCGCCGCTGGGCCGCCATCTCGCGGCGCCGCAGGAGCGGGCGATGACGATCCATTAACCCGACCTGGACGGCCGCGCTCGCGTGTAGCCTCGATGCGTGGGCATGCGCCTCGTCACGTCGGCACTGTGCTGCATCGCCGTGGCGCTCGCGTGCGCGCCCGCCGCCCGCGCCGCCGATCCCTTCTACGGCGTCTTCACGCGCGACATGAGCCATTCGGCCGCGCAGCTCGGCGCCGAGCTCGACGCCCAGGCCGCGACAGGTGTCGGTTCGCTGCGCGAGCACCTGCACTGGGATCGCATCGAGCGCTCTGCGGGCGTCTTCGACTTCACGGACACCGATGCGCTCGTCGCCGGCGCCGGCGCGCGCGGCATGACGCTGCTGCCGGTGCTGATCGACACGCCGCAGTTCTACTCGACGCGTCCGGCCGGCGAGGTCACCAGCGGCTGGCCGCCACGCGATCCGGCCGCGATCCGGCGCCTGTCCTACGAGCTCGCCCGTCGCTACGGGACCGGGGGGACGTACTGGGGCTGCCTGGCCCCCGGGCTGCTGTGCCGGCGGCCGTACCACCCGATCACGGCATGGGAGGTCTGGAACGAGCCCGACATCGTGTCGTGGTGGCGACCCGGCGTGAGCGCCGACGCCTACACCGCGTTGCTGCAGCAGGCCTACGAGGGACTGAAGACCGGCGACTCGGCGGCCGAGGTGGTGCTCGCCGGCCTGACCTTCCGCGCCGTCGCGGCGGGCGCCTACCTCGACCAGCTCTACACCGCCGGCGCCGCGTCGTACTTCGACGCGCTCGCGATCCATCCCTACGCGGTCAACGTCGGCGGCGTCGTCGACATCATCCGCCGCACGCGCGCGATCGCCAACGCGAGGGGCGACGTCGGAGTGCCGATCAGGATTACGGAGTACGGCTTCGCGACGGGCGGCAAGCGCGAATGGGTGACGGATCCGCCCTGTCAGGCGGCGCTCATCGCGGCGGCCACGCGCGAGCTGTTCGCGCGCCGCGGCGAGCTCGGCGTGCGCGCTATCACGCAGTTCCAGTGGCTGGACAGCTCGGACTCCGCGAGCGCGACGTGGCCGAACTTCGCGGGGATGCTGTACCTCGACGGGCGGTTCAAGCCCGCCGTGCAGGCGTTCACCGACGCCGTCGCGGGACGCTTGCCGCCGGCCGACGAGAGGGTCGCCGCGGTCTGCGGGGCGCAGCACCAGGGCTGACGCGCGCGCTCGATCGCGGCGGATCGCGGCGCCCGCCGATCGCGGTCGGCGGCTCCGGACGCGCGTGAAGCTCAGCCCGCGAGCAGCACGACGACCAGCACGAGCAAGATCAGCACGCCGCCGCCGATCGCGCCCACCTGCCATTGATCGCGCCAGAACTCCGGCTTCGCGCGGTCGCGCGAGATGTGGCCCTCCGGCGGGGTGCCGACCCAGTCGTCGTCGTCGTTCACATGGTCAACCTACAGCTCCGACGACTCGCGGGGAACTACGGACGGCTGCCGGCACCAAGCCCCGATGCCGGCCGGCGCCGATGCGGCGAGAGTTGGGGGCGCAATGCAGACACCGCGCGCCGCAGCCGTCTACCTCTGCTGGATCCCGTTGGGCGCGGACGGTCACTGCGTGCGCGCCTGCGGCCGCGCCTTCGAGGCGATCCAGGCCGCCACGGA
>JAWVGK010000104.1:0-7356 GCA_033855155.1 Solirubrobacteraceae bacterium
AGCGCCGCGCTCATCCGATCGCCGCCTCGATGCCGGCGCGATGGCCGCCGCGCACGAGCGCCGCGTGCAGCTCGGCGACCGCCTCGACGAACGCCGTCGCGTCCGCGAGCGCCGGCGCGAAGACGTCGGCGTCGAAGACCGCCCGCACGAGCTCGCGCGAGTCGCGCGAGCGGCGCTCGAGGTCGCGCAGCCAGCCGCGGCGCGGGTCGCAGATCTCCCCCAGCGCGTGCTCGTCGTAGGCGTCCGGGCTCGCCGCGCAGCGGATGAAGGCCGCGACCGTCAGCGCGAGCGCGCGCGGCACGACCCCGCGATCGCAGAGCTGCAGGACCGCGCCGGTGATGCGCACGGGCAGCTTCAGCGAGCCGTCGGAGGCGACGGTCGCCGTGCGGTGATCGAGCGCGGCGTTGTCGAAGCGCGCGAACAGCTCGTCGACGTAGCGCGCGACGTCGAGGCCCGCCGGCGCGTCGAGCGTCGGTCGCAGCTCGGCGTGGACGAGGTGCTCGGCGGCGGCGCGGATCCGCGGCCGCGCGATCGCCGCCGCGATCGTGCGCTCGCCCGCCAGCAGGCCGAGGTAGGCAATCAGCGAGTGCGTCGCGTTGAGCAGTCGCAGCTTGAGCTGCTCGTAGCGCTGCACCTCGTCGCTGAAGACCGCGCCGGCGCGCTCCCAGCACGGACGGCCGCCGGGAAAGCGGTCCTCGAGCGCCCACATGCCAAACGGCTCGGCCGCGACGGGCGCAAGGTCGTGCAACCCCAGCAGCTGCTCCACGCGGCGGCGATGCTCGAGCTGTGTCGCGGGCACGATGCGGTCGACCATCGTCGACGGGAACGCGACCGAGCGCGCGATCCAGTCGCCGAGCTCGGCGGCATCCGCGTCGGCCAGCAGCCCGACGAAGCCCCCCACGAGCGCGCGCACGTGCTCGCCGTTGCGCGCGACGTTGTCGCAGCTGACGATCGCGAGCGGCTCGCCGTGCTCGCGAAAGCGCCGCTGCAGGCCGCGCGCGAGCAGGCCGATCGTCGTGCACGGCGCCGACCCCGCGAGATCCGCTCGCACCTGCGCGACATCGAGCTCGCCCGTCGCCGAGCGCGCGCTGTAGCCGCGCTCGGTGACCGTCAGCGTCACGATCCGCGTCGCGGCGTCGGCGATCCGCGCGACGACCGCGAGCGGGTCGTCGGCCGCGACGAGCAGCTCGCGGTGCACCCCGACGACGAGCGCCGCGCTCGCGCCCCCGGCCAGCTCGAGCACGCCGTAGAGCCCGTCCTGGGCGCGCAGCGCGTCGACCACGCCGCGCGAGCGCCGCGCGACGCCGACGATCCCCCACGGGCCGGGCTCGAGCTCGAGCGCGCGCGCGGTGTACAGCGCCTGGTGCGCGCGATGGAAGCGGCCGAGGCCGAGGTGGACGATGCCCGCCGCGTCCGGCGGATCGGCCGGCAGCGACGCGAGCGCGCCGAGCCCACGCCGCGACAGCCGTGCGGTCGTCGACGACATCACCAGTCGTGCATCGTGCCGTCGGCGAGGCGGTTGACGGGCAGGTACGCGGGGGCGTACGGGTGGCTCGCGGCGAGCGCCTCGTCGAGCGACACGCCGAGGCCGGGCTCGTCGCCCGGATGCAGGTAGCCGTCGGCGAAGCGGTAGGCGTGCGGGAAGACCTCGTCGACGAGCGGCGCGTGGCGGTGGTGCTCCTGGATGCCGAAGTTCGAGATCGCCAGCCCGACGTGCAGCGACGCCGCCATCCCGACCGGCGAGATGTCCGTCGCGCCGTGGCAGCCCGAGCGGATCTGCGACAGCTCGGCGAGCGCGAGGATCCGCCGCACGTGGCTGATGCCGCCGGCGTGCGACGGCTTGACGCGGATGTAGTCGACGAGGCGATCCTGGAGGATCGTGCGGCAGTCCCAGATCGTGTTGAAGACCTCGCCGATCGCCAGCGGCGTGACGGTGTGCTCGCGCGCGAAGCGCAGCGCGTCGGGGTTCTCGGCCGGCGTCACGTCCTCCAGCCAGAAGAGGTCGTGCGGCTCGAGCGCGCGGCCGAGGCGCGCGGCCTGCTGGGGCGTGAGGCGGTGATGGACGTCGTGCAGCAGCGCCGGCTCGGGGCCGAAGTGCTCGCGCAGCGCGGCGAAGACGCCGGGCACGTGGCGCAGGTACGCGGCCGCGTCCCACGACTCCTCGGCCGGACGCGCGCCGCGGCCGGCCGGCTCGTAGCCGTCGCGGTCGGGCGCGACGCCGTAGACCTGCCCGAGCTCGGGCACCCCGACCTGTGCGCGCACGGCGCGGTAGCCGAGGTCGAGCTTCGCGGCAACGCCTTCGAGCAGCTCGGGGACGTCGCGCCCGGACGCGTGGGCGTAGGCGAGGCAGCCGTCGCGGCAGGCGCCGCCGAGCAGCTGGTAGACGGGCAGGTTCGCGACCTTGCCCTTGATGTCCCACAGCGCGACGTCGACCGCCGAGATCGCCGCCATCGTCACCGGCCCGCCGCGCCAGTACGCACCGCGGTACAGGTACTGCCAGGTGTCCTCGATGCGGTCGGCGTCGCGCCCGACGAGCAGCCCGAGCAGGTGGTCGCGCAGGTAGCTGACGACCGCCAGCTCGCGCCCGTTGAGGGTCGCGTCGCCGAGGCCGACGACACCGTCGGACGTCACGAGCTTCAGCGTCACGAAGTTGCGCCCCGGGCTCGTCACGACGACCTCGGCGTGCTCGATCCTCACGGCGCCTCCCGCAGCCGCGCGACGAGGTTCGTCGGGTTGACGAAGCTCAGCGCGAACGCCAGCAGCGTCAGCATCAGCCCCATGTAGATGACCGCCATCGCATCGATCGACTGCGACGCGCGGACGCCGGGCGAGAAGGCGGCGTAGTACAGCACGACCACGAGCGGCTGCGTACCCGGTCCGGACGTGAAGAAGCTCAGCTCGAACATGCCGACGGTGCGCACGAGCACGAGCAGCCCGGCGGCGAGCATCCCCGGGATCAGCAGCGGTCCGAGGATGCGCACGAAGATCGTCGCGGTGCCGGCGCCGAGCGTGCGCGCGGCGGCCTCGACGCGCGGGTCGATCTGCTCGATGAACGGCGTCATCGTGAGGATCACGAACGGGACGCTCGGGACGAGGTTCGCGAGGATCACGCCGCCCAGCGTGCCGCCGAGGTCGTAGCGCAGCAGGACCGTCGCCAGCGGGATGCCGTAGGTCACCGGCGGCAGCAGCAGCGGCACGAGGAACGCGAGCGTCACCAGCCGCCGGCCCGGGAATTCGCGGCGCGCGAGCGCGTACGCGGCGGGCACGCCGATCAGCAGCGACAGCGCGACGACCGCGGCGGCGATCTCGATCGTGACGGTCATCACCGACGAGAGCCCGAACTCGCGCCACGCGTCGCCGTACCAGTGCGTCGTGACCGCGTCGGGCAGCCAGTGGTCGAGCCAGCGCGTGCCCAGCGAGTTGACGAGCACGGCGGCGACGATCGCGCCGACGAAGACGAGGAAGAAGCCGACGAAGCCCCACGTCAGCCACGCCAGCGGGGTCGCGGCGATGCGCCTGCGCGCGACCGTCGCCGTCATCGCTCGGCGCTCCGCGAACCGCGCAGCAGGCGCCCGCGCAGGCCGAGCACGGTGCCGACGACGAGCAGCTGGACGGCGCCCATGATCATCGCGATCGACGATGCCAGCGAGGCGTCGAACTGCTCGTAGGCGGCGCGGTAGGCGACGATCGAGATGACGCGCGTCTCGCCCGCCGGCTCGCCGACGAGCACCGCCGACGGAAAGACCGCGAAGTCGAGCACGAACGCGAGGATGAACGTGATCGCCAGGCCGGGCGCGAGCAGCGGGAACGTGATCCGCCAGAAGCGCTGGCGCGGGCTCGCCCCGAGCGTCGCAGCGGCGCGCTCGAGCATCGGGTCGATGCCGGCGAGGTAGGACGAGGTGAGCAGGAACGCGAACGGAAAGCCGGTGATGACGAGCGTCAGCAGCACGCCCCAGTAGTTGTTGACGAACCGCACCGGCTCGTCGACGAGGCCGATCCCGAGCAGCGCGCGGTTGACCCAGCCGCGCGCGCCGAGCAGCGTCAGCAGCCCCTTGGCGATCAGCACCGTGCCGAGCGTCGCGGGCATCACGAGGATCCCGATCAGCAGCCGCCGGCCGCGAAACGCGCCGCGCATGCGGTACGCGACGGGCACCGACATGACGACGTTGAACAGCGACGCGGGCACGGCGAGGCCGAGCGTGATGGCGATCGTGTCGCGCAGGAACGCGTCGGCGAAGAAGTGGCGGTAGTTGCCCAGCGCGCCGACGTAGTGCTCGGGCTGAAAGGACAGGACGAGCCCGTAGGCGAACGGGTAGACGAAGATGACGGCGACGAACGCGACCGCCGGCACGAGCGCCAGCAGCACGCGGTCGACGCCGTGGGCGGCGAGCCGGCGGCGCACTACCCCGCCTCCGTGAACAGCAGCACCCGGCTTGCCGGCGCGCGCAGCGTGACGTCCTCGCCGATCGCAAGCGCCGTCGGCGACGTGCCGCGCAGCCTCTGGCCGGCGGCCGTGCGCGCCTCGACGAGGAAGCTGCGCCCGCGGAACTCGACCGCGTCGACGGTCGCCTCGAACACGTTCTCGCCCGCGCCGCCGGCGACGAGGTCGTCGGGGCGGATCGCGAGCGTCACCGGACCGTCCGAGCCCGCGCCCGAGACGCTGCCGCGCACGCGCAGGCCGTGCCCCTCGGCGACGCCGGCGTCGCCGTCGCGGCGCACGAGCGTCAGCTCCAGCGCGTTGCGAAAGCCGACGAAGTCGGCGACGTAGGCGTTGGCCGGGCGGTAGTAGACGTCGGCCGGCGCGCCGATCTGCTGCGTCACGCCGTCGCGCAGCACGACGAGCCGGTCGGCCAGCGAGAACGCCTCCTCCTGGTCGTGCGTGACGTAGATCGTCGTCAGCCCGAGCTCGCGATGCAGCCGCGCGATCTCCGTGCGCATCTCCAGGCGCAGCTTCGCGTCGAGGTTCGACAGCGGCTCGTCCATCAGCACGAGCGGCGGCTCGATGACGATCGCCCGCGCGATCGCGACGCGCTGCTGCTGGCCGCCGGAGAGCTGGCTGGGGTAGCGGTCGGCATGCGCGTCGAGCTGGACGAGCGCGAGCGCCCGCGCGACGCGCTCGGCGATGCTCGCGCGCGGCAGGCGGCGCATGCGCAGCCCGAAGGCGACGTTCGCGCGGACGGTCATGTGCTCGAACAGCGCGTAGCTCTGGAACACGACGCCGAAGCCGCGCTTCTCCGACGGCGTCGCGTCCAGCGGGCGGCCGTCGATCGAGATCGTGCCGCTCGTCGGCGCGATCAGGCCGGCGACGCAGTTCAGCGCCGTCGACTTGCCGCACCCCGACGGGCCCAGCAGGGCGATGAACTCGCCGCCCTCGATCCGAAGGTCGAGGGCGGCGAGCGCGACCTGCGAGCCGTAGCTGCGGCTGAGGCGCTCCAGGACGAGCTCGCGCAGCCGCGGCGCGGCCGTCACTCGGTGACCTTCGATCCACCCACCTCCCGGTCCCAGCGATCGAACATGTAGACGATGTCGTCGACGTCGAGCTGCGTCTCGATCGGCACGGTCGCGAACAGCTTGTCGTACTCCGGCCGCGCGAACTCCTTGACGACCTTCTGGCTGTCGGCGGGCGCCAGCGACAGCGGCACGTCCTTGACCGCCGGCCCGGGATAGAAGTAGCCCTTGTCGTAGGCGTAGGCCTGCCCCTTCGGCGTCAGCATGAACTTCATCAGCTCGAGGATCGCGGCCTGCTCGCCCGCCGGCACGCCGCGCGGGATCGCCATGTAGTGCGCGTCGGCGACGAAGTGGAAGCCGTCGAACGTCGCGATCTGAAACTCCTTGGGAACGACGCCGAGCGCGCGCGGGTTGACGTCCCAGCCGGTCGTGCTGACGATCATGTTCACCGCACCGGAGGTGAGCTCCTCCATCGTCACGCCGGTGCCGCTCGGGTAGTGGTCGACGTACTTGTCGAGGCTCTTGAGGAACGCCCACGTCTTGTCCCAGCCCTTGTCGGGGTCGCGCGGGTCGGTGTCGCCGAGGATGTACGGCAGCCCCATGAGGAACGTGCGCCCGGGCCCGGAGTTCGCGGGCCGCGCGTAGGTGAACTTCTTCGGGTTCGCCTTGGCGTAGGCCAGCAGTTGCGCCGGCGTGCTCGGCGGTGATGCGACCTTCTTCGGGTTGTACTCCAGCAACGGCCCGTTCGGGTTGTAGTAGCTCGTCAGCGCGGCGCCGTCGATGAGGTCGAACATCTTCTTCGCGCCCGGCTGATAGGTCGAGCCCACGTCGCCGAGCGTCTTCTCGAACGTCGGCAGCAGCCGCTGCCAGAGGCCCTGCTGGGCGCCGGCGGCGATCTCGCCGTAGCCGGCCACGACGAGGTTGTACTGGACCTTGCCGGCCCGCTGTCCCGCCTGGACCTTGCCGGCGAGCTCCGGTCCGGTGGACTTCGAGAACGTGGCCTTCGAGATCAGCTCGGGGTGGTCCTTGACGAACTGCTCGATCGCCGGCTGCGAGAGCTGGAGGTCGCCGCCGCCGTCGATGACGTTGAGCGTCACGGGCTTGGAGGGCAGCGCCGGAGCAGCCGTGAGCTCGGCGGGCCCGCTCGCGGCCTTCGAGCTCTTCTCCTTCGTCGCCGGCTCGCCGCAGGCGGCAAGCCCCACGGCCATCGTCGCTGCCAGCGCCCCGATGAGCGACCGTCGCTTGAACGTGTGCATCGAACCCCTTTCCCTACCGTGGTGCGCCCTCGATGGGGTGCCTGTCGTGGCGCGCCTCGAAGGACGCGCTCAGCTCTTGCGCCAGCCGCCGCACGGCGCCGGCGCCGCCCGCGCGATGGGCGGCGTCGAACTCGCCCGCCATGCCCACCGCCCGCGCGCCGGCGTCCAGCCACGCGCCGGCGTTCGCGCTCGTCAAGCCGCCGGTCGGGACGAAGGCGACGTCGGGGAAGACCGACCGCAGCGCCCGCAGGTGACCCGGGCCGACCGTGTCGGCCGGAAAGAGCTTCACCGCGTCGAGGCCGAGCGTGCGCGCGGCCGTCACCTCGGTCGGCGTCAGGGCGCCCGGAAGGACCGCGACGCGCGCGGCCGCGCAGCCGCGCACGATCTCGAGATCGAGGCCGGGCGCGACGACGAACTGCGCGTCCGCCGCGAGCACCGCCTCGAGCTGCTCGGCGGACAGGACGGTGCCGGCGCCGACGAGCACATCGGGCTCGAGCGTCGCGCGCAGCTGCGCGATCAGCGCCGCGGCGCCGGGGACGCTCATCGTGATCTCGACGGCGCGCAGGCCGCCGTCGGCGGCCGCGCGCGCGATCTCCTCGGCGGCGGCCGCGTCGGCGTGGCGCACGACGGCGACGATGCGGCGTTCGCCGAG
>JAWVGK010000105.1:0-5209 GCA_033855155.1 Solirubrobacteraceae bacterium
CTGCTGGCCCCGCAGACGGTCCACTGGGTCGGCGACGCGCTCGCCGTCGTTGCGGCGGACGGCGCGCAGCCCGGGGCCGGCCTGCTGGAGATCGTCGACCGGCAGGGCTCCCCCGTGCAGCGCATCGCCGAGCTCGGCGCCGATCGCGAGCTCCTGCGCCACGCCGACGTCGACGAGCAGCGCGCGGCGTGGGTCGCGCGCGGCTGTCGCGGCACGCAGATCCGGACGGTCGCGCTGCCGGTCGCGGCCGTGCCGAGATATCGCGAGCCACCATGCCGGCTACGCCTGCGCGAGCCCGCGCGCCTGCACGGCGACCGGCTGCGGCTCGGCATCTCCTGCGCCGGCTTCGTCGTCGACTGCGCGGCGCGCGTCGTGGTGCGCGTTGGGCGTCGCGCGATCGCGCGCGGCGTCGCCTCGTACAACCACGGCACGCCGCCGTTCGCGGCCGCGAGACTCCGCGTGACGGGCGCCGGCATGCGCCTGCTGCGCCGCGGCGGCGGCGCGCGCCTGCGGATCAGCGCCCGCATCGGCGCGCTCGCGACGCGGCGCACGACGCAGGCGATCCGCGTCGGGCGCCGGTGAATCGCCCGGCTCAGCTGCCGGCCGCCATGCGGTAGCGGCGCACGGCCAGCGGGGCGAAGATCACGAGGATCACGATCGCCCACAGGAACGCGCCCCAGACGTTGTTGCCGGCCGGGGCGCCGACCCACAGCGAGCGCATCGCGTTGACGACGATCGTGAACGGGTTGACGTCGGCGAACCACGCCAGCGCGCCCGGCATCGAGTCGACCGGCACGAACGCCGACGAGATGAACGTCAGCGGGAAGACCGCGATGAAGCCGAGCGAGTTGGCGGCCTCGGGCGAGGAGACCATCAGCCCGAGCAGCGCGAAGACCCACGAGAACGCGTAGCCGAACAGCAGCAGCAGCGCGAAGCCGGCGACGATCTCGACGACGCTCGCGTGAAACGAGAAGCCGATCACGAGGCCCGTGGCGAGCAGCACGGAGACCGAGAACGCGTTCGTCACGACGTCGGCGAGCGTGCGGCCCGCGAGCACCGCCGGCCGCGTCATCGGCAGCGAGCGGAAGCGGTCGATGAGGCCCTTCTTGAGGTCCTCGTTGAGCCCGAGCGCCGTCACGAAGCCGCCGAAGGCGATGTTCTGGACGATGATCCCGGGCAGCAGGAAGTCCTTGTAGTCATAGCCCGGCGTGACGATCGCGCCGCCGAAGACGTAGACGAACAGCAGCAGGAACATCACCGGCTGCACGGTGAACGCGAGCACGAGGTCGGGCGCGCGCGTCAGGCGCACGAGGTTGCGCTCGGTGATCACGAGGGTGTCCGACAGCAGTTGTCTCATGCCGCCTGCTCCTCGCCGTCGTCGGGGGTCTCGGCGACGTGGCCGGTCAGCGACAGGAACACGTCGTCGAGCGTCGGCCGTCGCATGCCGAGGTCGTCGACGCCGACGCCGGCCTCGTCCAGGCGCCGCACGGCCTCGACGATCGCGCCGCTGCGTCGGCGCACGGCGACCTTCACGACCGCGTCGTCGACGACCGGCGGCTCGTCGCTCATCGACGCGAGCGCCTTCGCGGCCGCGGCGGCGGCCGTGGCGTCGGCGAGCCGCACCTCCAGCCGCTCGCCGCCGACGCGGTCCTTGAGCTCGTCGGGCGTGCCGTCGGCGATGACCTTGCCGTGGTCGATGACCGCGATACGGTCGGCGAGGCGATCGGCCTCGTCGAGGTACTGCGTCGTCAGCAGCACGGTCGTGCCGTCGGCGACGAGCGACTCGATCGTCTCCCACAGCGCGAGGCGGCTGCGCGGGTCCAGGCCGGTCGTCGGCTCGTCGAGGAACAGCACCGGCGGCTTGGCGACGAGCGCGTCGGCGAGGTCCAGCCGGCGTCGCATGCCGCCCGAGTAGGTCTTCGCGGCGCGGCCGGCGGCGTCGAGCAGGTCGAAGCTCTCCAGCAGCTCGCGCCCGCGGGCCTTGGCCTGCGCGCGCGGCATGCCGTACAGGCGCCCGACCATCACGAGGTTCTCCAGGCCCGTGAGGTTCTCGTCGATCGCGGCGTACTGGCCGGCGAGCCCGATGCTGTGGCGCAGCTTCGCCGCGTCGCGCACGACGTCGAGGCCGGCGACGCGCGCGCTGCCGGCGTCGGGCTTCAGCAGCGTCGCGAGCACGCGCACCGCGGTCGTCTTGCCGGCGCCGTTGGGGCCGAGCAGCCCGAGGACGGTGCCCGGGGCGGCCTCGAAGTCGACGCCGTCGAGCGCGCGCACGTCGCCGAAGGACTTCGTCAGGCCCTCCACGCAGATCGCCGGCTCGCCGGCCGCCGCCTCGCGGGGGGAGTGCGTCTCGCTGGCTTGTGCTGTCCCAGGCATGCCACCCATTTCTCGTCGTCGGATCCGGAGGAGTCGGTTGCAGCTACAGACTGACGTGCGCCGCAGAACTCATCGCTGCGGGCTCGAACCGACACCGTAGAGTGCATCTAGGCCATGTTCTGGCCGCAGCATCTGTGAGTCTGATCACACGATGCACGGAACCTCCGGACGCCTGCTGAACCTGCTGTCGCTGCTGCAGACCCGGCGCGACTGGCCGGGAGCGGAGCTCGCGGGGCGCCTCGAGGTCTCTCCGCGCACGATCCGCCGCGACGTCGAGCGCCTGCGCGGGCTCGGCTACCCGGTCGAGGCGTCGACCGGGCCGGCCGGCGGCTACCGCCTGCACGCCGGCACGGCGATGCCGCCGCTGCTGCTCGACGACGACGAGGCGGTCGCGATCGCGGTCGGCCTGCGCACTGCCGCCGGCGCGTCGGTCACGGGCATCGAGGAGACGGCGATCCGCGCGCTCGTCAAGCTCGAGCAGGTGCTGCCGTCGCACCTGCGCCGCCGCGTCAACGCGCTCGGCTCGGCGACAGCGACGCTGCCCGCCAGCGGCCCGACCGTCGACCCCGCGGCGCTGACCACGATCGCCGGCGCGTGCCGCGACCGCGAGCGCCTGCGCTTCGACTACCGCGCCCGCGACGAGACGCAGTCGCGGCGCGTCGTCGAGCCGCACAGCCTCGTGAACCTCGGCCGGCGCTGGTATCTCGTCGCGTGGGACTGCGACCGCGACGACTGGCGCACGTTTCGCATCGACCGCCTCGAGCGCGCGGAGCCGGCGGGCGCGCGCTTCGCCGCGCGGACGCTGCCGGGCGGCGACCCCGCGGCGTACGTCGCCGCGAACCTCTCGCAGGCGCCGTCGCGCCACCAGGCGCGCGTCACGCTGCACGCGCCCGCCGCCGCGCTGCGCGAGCGCCCGTACCTGTGGGGGACCGTCGAGGCGATCGACTCCGACACCTGCGAGTACCGCACGAGCGACGACTCGCTGGACTGGCTGGCGATGCGCATCGGCATGCTCGGCGTCGAGTTCGAGGTTCACGAGCCTGTCGAGCTCGTGGAGCGGATGGGAGAGCTCGGGGCGCGATTCGCGAGGGCTGCGGCCAACGGCGGCAGCTAGGCAGCGCGCGGCAACGGGGACGTGTGCGCGTGCGCCCTCCGCCGGCGGTCGTGTCGCGTCTGCCTCGTATGGCGAGGCACAGTCGACACGATCACAGCAGACCGGCGAGATGCTCGCCCGCCGCCTCGAGCTCGGCGATCGACGCCGCCTCGACGATCGACTGCAGGTCGAGGATCCGCACGTCGAACGGGTCGAGCGCGTTGCGGGCGGCGACCGCGTGGCAGGGTACGCCCGCCTGCCGCGCGCGGATCGCGACCTCGCCGGCGACGCGGCCGGCGAGCGTGCCGCGATCGAGGCGCGCCTCGCCGGCGACGACCGCGCGTGCGGCGCGCATGCGCGCGTCGAAGCCGAGTTGCTCGAGCACGAACGCCGGCCCGGCGACGAGCTGTGCGTCGTAGCGCGCCCACAGCGCGCCCGCCAGGCCATCGCCGGCGGCCGTCATCGGCACGTCGCGCGGGTCGCGCGGCAGCGTGGCGGTGGGGCCGGTCCACGCCGCGCGCGTCTCGCACAGCACGACGAGCGCCGCTCCGCGCAGCCCGCCCTTGTCCTCGATCGCGTCGATCGCGTCCGCGCCGCCACCGCACGCGTTCGCTTCGCCCCCGCCCTCGCGGCCACCGCACGCGTTCGCGTCGACGTCGCCCACGCCCGCGCCGCCGTCGAGCCCGCCGCTCCCGCCGGCCGCGACGAGCACGACCTGCGCGCCCGCGTCGATCGCTCGCGCGATGCGGGCGCCGGTCGCGCGCCCATCGACGCCGAGCTCGACGATCGCCGTGCCGCCATCCTCGATCAGCACGAAGCCGTCGCCCGTCTCACCGCCGAGCGCGGGCAGCAGGACCTCGATCGTCCCGCGCCCGCCGCCGGCGACCGGGCACAGGTCCGGCGGCGGGAGTCCGGCGCGTTCGAGGCCGCGGCCGATCGCGGCCGCCACGGCCGGCGCGTGCAGCCCGGCGAAGGCGGCGGGGGCAACGAGGACTGGCATGCTCTGGGCCATGTCCGCACAGCAGTACACGACCGGCGCGTGGCGCGGGCGCCTCGCCGCGCCGGCGCGGATGGCGCGCACGCGCCTCGTATGGCTGCTGATGCGCCTCGTGCCGCACGAGCGGCTGGCGCGGTGGTCGGCGCGCGGGCTGCTGCGCCCGCTCGGGCCGCTCACCGGCCGCGGCGAGCTGGCGATCCTCGGCGGCCTCGCGGCGCGCATGCGGATCGAGGCGCGGACGTTCGCGCCGTCGGGCGCGCAGGCCTACGCGGTGCTGACCGGCACGCACGAGATCCAGGTCCAGCAGGCGCTCGTGCGCTCATTGCGGGCCGGCGACCACGTCTGGGACGTCGGCTCGAACATCGGCTACCTCGCGCTCGTCGCGGCGCGCATCGTCGGGCCCGGCGGGCGCGTCGTGGCGATCGAGCCCGACGCCGGCTGCGCGGCGGCGATCCGCACGAACGCCGCGCTCAACGGCCTCGCGACGATCGAGGTCGTCGAGGCCGCGGCGAGCGACCGCAGCGGCGTCGCCGACCTCGTGGTCGTGCGCGACCGCCTGTGGACGCGGCTGGCGAGCGTCGGCGACCACCACGAGGGCGAGCACCGCGTGGAGGTCCGAACCGTCGCGCTCGACGACGTCGAGGGGCCGCCGCCGACGATCGTGAAGATCGACGTCGAGGGCGCCGAGCTCGACGTCCTGGCCGGCATGACGCGCCTGCTGCGCGACGCGCGCCCGCTCGTGATCT
>JAWVGK010000106.1:0-11007 GCA_033855155.1 Solirubrobacteraceae bacterium
TTCCGTATAGCGGGGGCGGGATTCGAACCCGCGACCTTCGGGTTATGAGCCCGACGAGCTACCAGACTGCTCCACCCCGCGGCGTGGACGTCACAGCTTAGCAACGTCGTTCGGGCATGGTCAACGAACCTCCGATGGCCGTCGATCACTAGGGTCGCGGCGCACATGCGCGTCGCCGTCGTGGACATCGGGACTAACTCCACGCGGCTGCTGATCGCCGACGTCGCTGGCGACCAGCGCGTCGAGGACCTGCACCGCGAGTCGATCGTCACGCGCCTGGGCGAGGGCGTCGACGCCAACGGACGCCTCGGCGACGTGCCGATGCAACGCGTCTTCGACGTGCTCGAGCGCTACCGCGCGGCGATCGACGAGCACGGCGTCACGCGCACGAGCGCCGTCCTGACGAGCGCCGTGCGCGACGCCGCCAACGGCGCCGACTTCACGACGCAGGTACGCGACCGCTTCGGCCTCGATGCGCGCACGATCGACGGCGACGAGGAGGCGTCGCTGACGTTCTCCGGCGCGACCAGCGAGCGTCCGCACGACGGCCGCGAGGTCGTCGTCATAGACATCGGCGGCGGTTCGACGGAGTTCGTCGTCGGGCGCGACGGCGAGGTCGCCTTCCACGTCTCGACCCAGGCCGGCGTCGTGCGCCAGACCGAGCGCCACCTGCACGACGACCCGCCGCCGCCCGCGCAACTGCAGGAGCTGGCCGCCGAGGTGCGGACGATCATCGCCGGCGCGGTTCCCCCGCACCTGCTCGAGCGCGTCGAGGTCGGCATCGCCGTGGCCGGCACCGCGACGCAGTGCGCGTCGATCGAGCTCGAGCTCGAGCCCTACGACTCCGCCCGCGTCCACGGCCACGCGCTGCTGCTGGGCACCTGCGAGATGCTGCTCGCGCGGCTCGCGCAGATGTCCGACGCGCAGCGCCGCGAGGTCGCGGGCCTGCACCCCGACCGCGCGCCGACGATCGTCGCCGGCATCGCGATGCTGATCGAGGCGATGCACGCCTTCGACCTCGAAGGCGTCGAGGTCTCCGAGCACGACCTCCTGCGCGGCGCGGCGCTGAGGCTCGCGTCATAGCGTGCGGGCGAAATCGCCCGAATCTTCTATTCAAGGTTTCTCGGCGATCGTCCGATACCCCCCTTGCCGGCGAAGGGGACCCAGCTTCCGAGAGGGGAAACCGACGCCAGGCCATAGGTCCGGGCCTGCCGATCACTCGGCGCCTCCCGCCGCCCGGACCACTACATAAGGCCCAGCTAGGTACGTACCCCTGCCCGTCCTGACGGGGCCGAATTCCGGAAGCCGCCCTTTCCCCTGGGGGCGGCTTCCGACTATTTACGCGCGCGAACCGCGAACCGCGAACCACCGCGCTAACTCAACCGTCAGCCGAGGTTCGAGCGCCGCGGGTAGGCGACCGCCGGATCCGTCAGCACGTTGACGAGCGCCGGCCGCCCCGCCGCGAGCGCGCGCTCGAGCGCCGGGCGCAGCTGCGCCGGCGTACCAACGAGCTCGCCGTGTCCCCCGAGCGCCTCGACGACGCCGTCATAGCGCGTCTGCTGGCGCAGCTCGGCCGCCACGGAGTAGCCGTAGAGCATCTCCATCGGATGCTTCTCCAGTCCCCAGATGCCGTTGTTGCCGACGACGCCGACGACGTTGACCCCGTGGCGCACGAGCGTGTCGAACTCCATCGCGCCGAAGCCGAACGCGCCGTCGCCGAGCAGCAGCACGACCTGGCGCCGCGGGCGCGCGAGCTTCGCCGCCAGCGCGTAGCCGGGACCCGAGCCGAGGCAGCCGAACGGACCCGGATCCAGCCAGCAGCCCGGCTCGTAGGAGTCGATCACGCGACCGGCGTAGGAGACGAAGTCACCGCCGTCGCCGATGACGATCGCGTCGCGATCCAGCAGCGCGCCGAGCTCGGCGTAGACGCGCATCGGGTGAAGCGGCGCGCGCTCGTCCGCGCGCTCGGCCTGCTCGCCGGCGCGCGCGGCGCACTCGCCGGCGCGCAGCAGCGACAGCCACCGCCCGCGGTCGGCGCCGCCGTCCGCGCCGCGGGCGAGCGCGTCGAGCGTCGGCGCCACCGCACCGTAGAGCTCGGCCGCGACCGCCCGCGGGTGCGCGCGCTGCGGGCGCGCGCGGTCGACGACGACGAGCGCCGTCTCGGCGCCGAAGACCGCGCCGAAGCCGAGGCGGAAGTCCATCGGCGTCCCGACGACGATCGCGACGTCGGCGTCGCGCAGGCCCGCGCGTCGCGCGCGCGAGAAGAACAGCTCGTGGTCGGCGGGCAGGCAGCCGCGCGCGAGGCCGTTGAGGAAGACCGGGATCCGCAGCCGCTCGGCGAGCGCGCGCAGGGCGTCCTCGCCGTGTCCCCAGTAGAGGTCGGTTCCCGCCATGACGACCGGGCGGCGCGCGCCGCGCAGCAGCTCGATCGCGCGCTCGAGCGCCTCGGCGTCGGGTTCGGCGCCGGCCGTCGCGGGCGCCAGCCGCATCGCCGGCGGTCCCTCGAGGCCCTCGGCGTAGACGTGGTCGAGCGGGATGTCGACGAACGACGGTCCGCCGTGCGGCGCGACGGCGGCCGCGAGCGCGTCGTCGACGAGCGCGGGGATCGCGTTCGTCGACGCGGACGTCGCGGCGAACTTCGTCAGCGGCGCGACGAGCGGCACGTGGTCGAGCTCCTGCAGCGAGCCCTGGCCCCAGCGGTTGGCCGGCGCGCGACCGCCGAGCACGAGCATCGGCGAATGGTTCTGCTGCGCCGAGGCGATCGCGCTGACGGTGTTCGTGACGCCCGGCCCGGCCGTCACCGCGACGACGCCCGGCGTGCGCGTCACCTTCGCCCAGCCCTCCGCCGCGAACGCCGCCGACTGCTCGTGGCGGACGTCGACGATCGCGATCCCCTCCGCGCGACAGCCGTCGTAGATCGGAAAGATGTGACCGCCCGAGAGCGTGAACAGGGTCGTCACCCCGTGGGCCTTCAGCCGGCGCGCGACGAGATGCCCACCGACGACGTCCGGGGGATCCGGCGCCGCCGGGGCGGCGTTCTCGGACGTCTGGCCGCGCATCCCGGCGCCGACACTACCAACGGCGATCGGCCAAATGCAGATACTCTGACCCGACTTGATGGATATCCGGTGCGCCGCATGTTCGCGGCGATTTTCGACGCAGACGCTCAGGCGGACGCGCGTGCGGCGACGGCCTCCGACAGCCGCTCCTCACCACAGAACAGCCGCCGGCCGACGCGCAGCGCCGGCAGGCGGTCGGCTCCCGCCGCGAGCAGCATCCGGCCGGCATCCTCGATCGGTCCGTCGCGGCTGACGTCACCGGCGGCGCGCAGCATCTCGCGCAGCCCGATGCCGGCGGCCGCCGCCGCCTCGGCGAGGATCTCGGGGTCGTCGATGCTGTAGCCGCCGCAGTACTCCAGCCGGCTGGCCGCCAGCACGAACGCCGCGCCGAGGCCGCGCTCGGCCGCCAGCGACGCCACCCGCATCGCGCCGATCGCGCGCCGCGGCGGCTCGATCGGCCACACGAGCGGCAACCCCAGCAGGTCGGCGCGGCGGGTGACGGCGACCCGGTCGACTTCGCGCAGGCACGTCGTGCACTGCAGCGCGTCGGAGGAGGCCGGCAGCCATTCCAGGCGCGCGAACATCCGCTCCGCGCGCTCCGCCGCGAGGTACGTGTACGGCGAGGCGAGGTCGAAGTAGAACGTCGGTCGCAACGTCGTGCGGCGCGCGCGTTGCGAGCGGCGCGCGGCGACGTCGCGATAACTATCCAGTGACATGACGACTCCCATGTCGTGCCACAACGACGGCGGGGATGGAAACTTGCGGGAACATTCGCGCAAGTTTTGGCCCACCAAAGGTCCATCTTCTGGATCGAAGGCTGCGGAAAGGCCTTGATGGGCATATCGTACGTACACCGGGGAACCGTTGGGCGTCCATCAAACGCCGACCCTGGAGCGAGCACCTTGCCAACCACGCCATCGCCGAAGCGCCACCCGTACGACCAGTGGGCACCCGATGCCCGCGCGCTCGACCTGGTCGGGGACAAGTGGACCCTGCTGATCATCCGCGATCTGTCTCCCGGCCCGCGCCGGTTCGTCGAGCTGCAGCGCGTGCTGCCCGGGATCTCGACCGAGCAGCTGCGCTCGCGCCTGAACCGGATGGTCGCCGACGGGCTGCTCACGCGCCAGCGCTATCGCGAGGTCCCGCCGCGCGTCGACTACGAGCTGACGCCGCGTGCGAAGGAGCTGCTGCCGGTGCTCGGCGCGCTCGCTCGCTGGGGCTATGACTGGGCCTGGACCGCGCCGCGCGACGCCGAGGCGATCGACATCGGCGCGATCCTGCGCATCGCCCCCGGGCTCGTCTCGCCGGCCCCGGGCGTCAACGGCGTCGCCGAGTTCACGGTCCACGTCGACGCCGCGACGATCAAGCAGTACACGCTGAGCGTCGAGCACGGCGCCGTCGCGATCGGCGAGCGCGCCGACGAGGCGGCGGACGTCCGCGTCTCCGGCACGCAGGACGACTGGATCGACGCGCTCGGTCCCGATGCCGATCGCAGCGGCCTGCAGATCGACGGCGACGAGCGTCTCGCGCGCGCGCTGCTCGACGGCGTGGGCGCCTTTGCCGCGCGCGCCGCGCGCGTCGCATAGACTGGCTTTGCGCAACTCATAGCCTCGCCTGGCGCAACTCACGCTCCCCGCTTGAGTTCACGCCACGGAATGCCGATCTGCACCTGACCGGACCGTTCTCTCCGAAAGGACCCCCATTCGTGCGTCGTCTGTCGCTGCTGCCCTTGCTCGTGCTCGCCCTGCTCGCCGTTCCGTCGTCGGCGTCGGCCGTCAACATCCGCGTCGGGATCGGTGACCAGAGTCCGGAGATGTTCGACAACGCGGCCTACCAGGCCCTGCACCTCAAGATCACGCGCTACTTCATCGAGTGGGACGCGATCACCGATCAGGAGGAGCTCGACAAGGCCGATGCGTTCGTGGCCGCCGCGCGCCAGCACGGCGTCAAGGTGCTCATGCACATCTCGACGTCGGACATCAAGTCGGCGAGGCCGGTGCTGCCGACCGTCGCGCAGTACCGCAAGCGCGTCGGCGCGCTGATCAAGCGCTACAAGCCGCGCGGCGTCAAGGAGTGGGGCGCCTGGAACGAGGCCAACCACAAGACGCAGCCGACCGCCAGGTACCCGAAGAGCGCGGCGCTGTTCTACGGCCAGATGCGCCAGCTCTGCACGGGCTGCACGATCGTCGCGCTCGACGTGCTCGACCAGCGTGGCGTCGAGGCGTACATCAAGAGCTTCATGCGCTTCGCCGGCAAGGACGCGGCGCGCGTGCGCCTCGTCGGCATCCACAACTACTCCGAGGTCAACCGCAGGATCGGCGACAAGGCGAAGTACTCGAACTCCTACCCCGGCACCCGGCGCATCATCGCCGCCGTGCAGAAGGTCAACAAGAAGGCGAAGTTCTGGTACACGGAGACCGGCGGCCTGACGAAGCAGGGCTCGGCGTTCCCGTGCGACGACGCCCGCGCGGCGAACCGCACGAAGTACATGTTCACGCTCGCCAAGCGCTACCAGCGCTACGTCCAGCGCCTGTACACGTACAACTGGACGCCGTCCGACGTCTGCGAGGACTCGGACTTCGACGGCGGCCTCGTCAACGTCGACGGGTCGCTGCGGCCCGCCTACCGCACCTTCAAGAGCAGCCTGAGCGGCTTCAAACGTTGAACCCCGATCGCGCTCGACGCCCATAGACTGGGCGTCGAGCCGGCCCGGGTGGCCCAACGGCACAGGCAGGCGGCCTTAAAAGCCGCTGGCTCGCAAGAGCTTGCGGGTTCGAATCCCGCCCCGGGCATCGGCCGCATGGCCGCGCCGCAGTGATGACGCGCTAGCCTCAAGACGCAGCACAACCTCGGAACTTCGCGACCGTTTCGGGGTTTAGAACTTGACCGGCGCTCGGGCGCCGTCCGGCAACCATGGAAGCCTCAGCTCTCAAGCATTCCGTTCCGCTCGGCATGCGGGGTCCAGCCCCGCTGCTGCGCCTGCAATCCGACGAGCGCCTGATCGCGCTCGTGCGGCGCGGCAACCATGGCGCGTTCGAAGCGCTCGTCGCGCGCTACCAGTCGCGGCTGCTGGCCTTCTGCCGCCACATGCTCGGCTCGCGCGAAGATGCCGAGGACGTCCTGCAGGAGGTCTTCGCGGCGTCCTTCAACGCGATCCTCGCCGACGACCGCTCGATCAACGTGCGCCCGTGGCTGTACCGCATCGCGCGCAACCGCTCGCTGAACCACCTGCGCCGCGTGCAGGCGATCGGCGTCGACTCGATGGACGTGCATCTGTCCGAGGGCGGCGCGTCGACGGCCGACAAGGCGCACAAGCGCGAGGAGTTCCGCCTGCTCGTCGCCGACGTGCAGGAGCTTCCCGAGACGCAGAAGACCGCGCTGCTGCTGCGCGAGATCGACGCGCTCTCCTACGAGCAGATCGCCGAGGCGATGGAGACGACGATCCCGTCGGTCAAGTCGCTGCTCGTGCGCGCACGCGTCTCGCTCGCCGAGGCCGCCGAGGCGCGCCAGCTGACCTGCGAGGAGGTCCGCGAGGAGCTCGGCGAGGTGGCCGAGGGGCTGTGCCGCTCGACCGCCCCGGTGCGCCGCCACGTGCGCGGCTGCGAGCGCTGCCAGGGCTTCAAGGCGCAGCTGCGCAGCACGAACAAGGCCCTGGCCGCGGTCTTCCCGGTCGCGCCGCTGCTGCTCTTCAAGAAGGTCCTGCTGGCGCAGTTCGGCATGACCGCCTCGGCCGGCGCCGGCGGCGCCGCCGGCGCCGCCGCCGCGAGCGTCGCCGCGACGGGCGGCACGAGCGCGATGACTGCCGGCATCAGCACGATCGCGACCAAGACGGCCGCCGGGCTCGCCGCGGCGGCGATCGTCACGGCGGGCGCCGTCGAGGTCCAGCACGTGCAGACCAAGCTGCCCCAGCGCGCCGTCGCGAGCGCCGCGCCGCGCCCGGCGCCGGTCGCGCCCGCCGTGCCGCAGATCGTGGCCTCCGCACAGCAGCCGGCGACTCCGCTCAAGGCCGCCGCGACGCTGACGACGCCGGCGCCCTCGCGTTCGCGCTCGCAGGCCCCGGCCGCCGAGAAGTCGCCGGCCGACGCGACCGGCGGCGTCGACCCGGACTCCGCGGCCGCCCCCGCCGCCACGATCGCGCCGCTCGCGACGACCGATCCGGCGCCGAGCGCGATCGCCGCTCAGCCGGCGCCGGTCCAGGTGGAGAGCGACAGCACGACGCTCACCGGCTCGCCTGGGCCGCCGCAGCAGACCGGCGGGGTGGCCGCCCCGGCCGAGCCCGTTACCGCGCCGCCGGTCGTGCCGGCGCAGACCGCGCCGGCCGAGCCGGCGACGACGACGCCGGCTGCATCGCCGCCACCGGCCGAGCCGACGGAGGACGACACGACGAAGTCGGTCGCCGGCACGGGCGGGGCCACGGCGACGCCACCACGCCACAAGGGAGCGCGGGCGCAGCGCGACCGCGGCCTGCTCAAGCACACGTCCGGCTCGCGGACGATCCGCGGCCTGCCGCCGCGCTGAGGCTCGCGGCCTGCGCCTGGATCCGGCCTGCCGCCTGGCTCGTGGCCTCCGCGTGGATCCGGCCTGCCGCCTGGCTCGCGGCCTGCGCGTGAATCCCGCCTGCGTCTGGATCCGGCCTCAGGCGATGCGATCGCCGGGCTGCGAGCCGGCGTCGGGCTCCAGCAGCAGCACCGGGTGGTCGCCGGCGACGGCGCCGAGCACGAGCACCTCCGAGCGCACCGGCCCGATCTGGCGCGGGGGGAAGTTCACGACGGCGACGACGAGGCGGCCCTCGAGCTGCTCGCGCGCGTAGTTCGTGATCTGCGCCGACGAGCGCTTCTCGCCGAGAAGCGGCCCGAAGTCGATGCGCAGCTTCCACGCCGGCTTGCGCGCCTCGGGGAAGTCCTCGACGGCGACGATGCGCCCGACGCGCATGTCGACCTTCTCGAAGTCCGCCCACTCGATCACTGCGTCCCCCCGTCGCGCGACGTGCCGAAGCGCAGCGAGCGCATCGCCTGCTTCAGCGGGCCGGCGTTGCCGATCCCGACGGCGTTCGGCGTGCCCGCGGCCGGCGTCGACTCGAGCTCGACGACGATGCCGCGGCGCGTGCCCTCGGGCTTGTCGGGCACGAGCAGCATGTGGCGCACGTACAGCGTGCGCCCGCCGCGGCGGGCGCGCAGGACGAGCTGGTAGCCGATCGCGTTGTTGATCCGCGTGCGACCGTCGCCGGCGAGCTCGAACGCGCCGTAGCGCCGGCGCAGCCGCTGGAGGTCGTGCACGGCGTAGACGGGCAGCGTGCCGCCCGCGGCACCGCGATAGGGCGGGAGCTCGAGCGGGCGCACGACGTAGGAGTCCAGGAACAGGCCGTTGCGCTCGCGCAGCAGCGCGAACAGCGCGCCGGGCCGCGACACGCGCTGCAGCTGTGGGCCGTAGGTCAGGTTGAACGTCGGCGTCGGCGCCCTGCGGACGATCGTGTTCTGCTCGTCGGGGCGCGCGCGGATCGCGAGCAGCACGGCGGCGGCGATCAGCAGTGCGGCGAGCGCGACGACGGCGGCCTGCGAGGCGCGCGGCAGCGTGCGCACGAGCTGCGGCAGGGTCGGGCCGTACTGGGGCTTGACGACGGTCACGAACCGCCATTCTGACGAGCGCCCGGACGGCGCGGCCGCAGCGGCCGGAGCGGCCGCTGGACGAAGGGTCGGTCGTGACAACGCGACTTGTATTTCTTCTGCGCGTTGGTCGATCTAAGGAAGCAGATGCCCACATGGCCACGGCGACTCATCCTCCACTGCACAAGCCGATTCATTACGACAGCGTTCGCCGTCGCCTGTGGATCTTCGGCCAGCGCTGGCATCACGGCACGACGGGCGCGCTGCTGACGTTCGCCGGCGCGGTCGGCGTGGCGCTCATGGCCCACGACTGGAAGGACCGCTCGCTCTGGTTCAGCCGCGGCTGGCAAGAGGACTAGCGGCTGGCGTCACCGAAGGCCGCGAGGTCGGCGCTTCGCGAGGGATGGCGGCCGGGCTCGACGACCGGGCGGCGCTCACTCGCCGATCGAGAACATCGTCTCCAGGTCGTGGCGCGAGAAGGTCTCGAAGGCGACCATCGTGTGGGTCCGCGCGACGCCATGCATCGTCGAGATCCGGCCGGTGACGACGCCGGCGAGATCCTCGTGGCGGGTGACGCGGACGATGCAGACGAAGTCCCACTCGCCCGTCACCGAGTAGGCCTCGCGGACGCCGTCGACCTCGGCGAGCGCGCCGCCCAGCGTCGACATCACATCTCGCTCGGCTTCGACGAGTACGATCGCGTGGGTCATCGGTGGTTCCCTTCGTCGTTGTCGGGGCTCGCACGTCCCGCGGCCAGCTCGCGCGCGAGCTCGAAGCCGACCGACACGCCGACGAGCATCGCCAGCCGCGTCTCCTCGGCCACCAGCGCGTGGATCGCGCGGGCGCGCTCGCTCGGCGCCTCGATCTGCGAGACCTGCGAGAGCTGCGTCTCGTGCGCCTCGCCGAACCAGCCGCCGGCCTCGAGCGCGGCGCCGAGCACGCGCTGCAGCCCCGGCGCGGCGTGCGTGACGATCTCCTGCGCGTGGCCGAAGCGCTCCGGATCCGACAGCGCCTCGACGGCGGCGTCGACCTCCTCGGCGGAGTAGGTCTGGGGCGTCATCGACGCGCGCGCCTCAGGCCGGCGAGCAGGAGCCCGACGAGCGCGCCGAGGCCCGCGCCGATGAGCCCGGCCATCGCGCTGCCCTGCGACAGCACGGGCACGAGCGCCAACACGACCGCGATCACGAGCACCCCGAGCAGGTCGGCGTCGTCGTCGCCGTCGTCGCGCCGGCGAGCGACGAGCACCGGCACGAGCCACGCGCACAGCAGGCCCAGCGCCGCGCCGTGCGAACCGAAGACGAACGTGTTCGGATCCAGCGCGACGGCGATCGCCAGCGCGCCCGGCCCGCACAGCAGGAACAGCCCGACGACGACGAGCGGGCCGTGGCGGCGCTCGAGCAGCCAGCCGAAGAGCCCCAGGCCGATGACGATCGCGAACTGCGCGGAGGTGTTGCCGTTGACGAGCGACGCCGTCAGGTAGCGCCACGGGGCACCGTCGAGCGTGCGCAGCGCGAAGTCGCCGAGCGCGTAGAAGGCGAGCGTGAACCACAGGCCGAACGACAGCGCGACGAGCACGATCGTCGCCCACGGCTTGCCGTGCTCATCGACGCGGATGCCGGGGATCTCGCCGCTGCGCAGGCGGCCGAGGCGCGGCGCGCCGTCGCGCTGGGCCTTGGCGGCCTTGGCGGCCTTGGCCTTCGGCTTGGGCTTGGCGCGCGCGCCGGAGCCGGGGCGCGGCGCGCGGCGCGGGGCCTTCGACGGCGGCGCGTCGGGGCGCTCGATCTTCGGCGCGCGCTTGCGCAGCCGCGTACCGCAGTACGGGCATTCGGTGATGTAGGGACTGACCTCCGCCTGGCAGTTCTTGCACACGACGAAGAGGTCGGGATGGGGCATGCGTCGATTCTACGGAGCGATCGCCGGCACTCGATGAAGTTCGGTCGGCGGGGGGTTCAGGCCGCGGTGGCGGCGACGATCTCGGCCATGACCTCGTTGAGGTCGTGGTTGGCCTCGTAGACGACGATCTGCCGCGACGCCCCGTTGCCGCGCTCGAGCAGGTCGCGGATGCCGCGCAGCGCGTCGGCGGAGCCGAGATCCTGGGCGTGCGGCTCGAGGCGCTCGAGCAGCCGCCGCGTCAGCGCCTTCGTCGTCACGCGCTCGTTGGAGGGCAGGTCGACGACCTCGGCGTCGAGGCCGTAGCGCGCCGCCAGCCACTTGTTCTCGTCGAGCATCTGCCACGGGTAGTCCGACAGCCGCTGGCCGGCGTCGTAGTGCTCGGAGAGCTCCTTGACCATCGCCTGGATGAGCGCCGTCAGCGCGATCGTGTGCTCGACGCGCGTCTGCGAGTC
>JAWVGK010000107.1:0-2633 GCA_033855155.1 Solirubrobacteraceae bacterium
CGATGGTCGTGCACCGCGAGAAGGCCTACGACGTCGGGCGCAACATGGTCGAGAAGCTCAAGGCGAAGATCCCGCGCCAGCAGTACGACGTCCCGATCCAGGCGGCGATCGGCGCGCACATCATCGCGCGCGAGACCGTCAAGGCCTACCGCAAGGACGTCATCGCCGGCTGCTACGGCGGCGACATCTCGCGCAAGCGCAAGCTGCTCGAGAAGCAGAAGGAGGGCAAGAAGCGCATGAAGCAGGTCGGGCGCATCGAGGTGCCCCAGGAGGCCTTCCTCGCGGTGCTCGAGCTCGGCGACTGAGCGGTAGCCTTGAGGCATCGCCTCCGCTGACCGCGATCTCGCCTTCCGTACCCGGACGTCGCAGCAGGAGCACTTCCGGCGTGCGCTCGGCGACTACGGCGACAAGATCGACGGGGACGCGGCGACGAAGCCGGACGAGATCGAGCGCGGCTTGGCACTCGTCCGTCGGTTCGCCACCGGCGAGGGCGTCCACCTGGACGTGCTCGAGGATCCTGACCGGAGCATCTGGGGACTGTGAGTGCGAGGGGCGACCTGCCGCTGCTGGCAGATACGTCCGCATGGGCGCGAGTCCGCCATTTCACGGAGCACTGGGAGGCGGCGATCACCGAGCGGAGGATCGCGATCTGCGGCGTCATCGAGCTCGAGCTCCTGTACAGCGCTCGGACGCGCGCGGACGTCACGTCGCTGTTCGACGGTCTCGGCACGCTGAGGCGGCTCGCGATCACGCAGTCGGTCGTCGATGCAGCAGTCCGGACGGTCGTCGAGCTCGCAGAGCAGGGCAGGGGCGGCGGCAGCCACCGAGTCTCGCCGGCGGATGCGATCATCGGCGCGTGCGCCGCTGCGAATGGCTGCGCGGTGTTGCACTACGACAAGCACTACGACCGCCTCGCGGAGGTGCTGGGGTTCAAGTCACTCTGGCTCGCGCCGGCGGGCAGCGTCTCGTGACGCCGAAAAAGCCACGGGCCGATCCAGGCGCCCCGCCGAGCTTCGACCTCGACGCCGCGGGACTGCGCGCGGATGGCCCCGAGCTGCTCGCGGGCATCGAGCTGCTCGCCCACAAGCTCGAGCTCTCGCTGCCGCGGGCGACGGTCGTCGAGCGCCGCTCCAAGCGCATGTTCTCGCGCGACAAGGTCGTCGAGTTGATCGAGGTGCGCCTCGGCACGACGCGCTACGGCGTGCGGGTCGACGGCGACGGCGTCAGCGCCGACCGCCAGCAGGAGGTCCGCGGAGTCGTCATCAAGCGCGAGCCGCTGGAGCTCGCCGAGTGGGTCGGCGCGCTGGAGGCGCAGCTGCGCGAGCAGGCCGCCGACAGCGCGGACGCGCGCGCGGCGCTGGAACGCCTGGTCGGCTGAAAGCGCGATGGGCTTCCTCGACTTCCTCAAGGGCGACGACGACGACGATCAGGCGCAGCAGCGCCGGCGCGAGCTGCTGGAGGAGGACATCGCGCGCATCGAGGCCGGCACGATCCCGCTGGCCGCCGAGCAGCGCCTGCGCGAGCTGGCGACCGGCACGACGTTCACCTCCGGCCTGTCGGTCGGCGACTTCGCGCTGACGCGCCTGGAGTCGATCCGGCCCGTCTGCCAGGTCATGGGCACGTCGGTGTACAAGGTCGGCTGGCAGAGCTACCCGTGGGCCACGAACTGGGGAGCGGGCGCGTCGCTGACCGAGCTCACGACGCTGACGCACGCCTGGAACGACGCGCGTGCGCGGGCGCTGTGGCGCCTCGGCGAGGAGGCGCGGGTGGCCGGCTGCCACGCGGTGCTCGACGTGACCTTCGAGACACGCCGCCACGAGTTCCTCGGCGACGAGATCGAGATCGTCGTCAACGGGACTGCGGTGCACCTGCCCGACGGCGCCGGCGCGGCGGACCGGCCCGTGCTGACGGACCTCTCGATGCCCGACTACGTCCTGCTGCGCCGCGGCGGCTACGCGCCGGTCGGCGTCGTCACGAGCACGTCGGTCTTCTACGTCGTCGCGACCCGCCAGACGCAGCGCCTGACGACAGGCTGGCAGCGCTTTCAGCCCAACCAGGAGCTGACGGACTACACCCGGGGCGTCTACGCCGCGCGCGAGTACGCGATCGGCCGGGCGAGCGAGCAGGCGCTCAGGCTCGGCGCCGGCGGCCTCGTCGGCATGCGAATCGAGCACGCGATCGACGTCCGCGAGGTCGAGCAGAACAACCAGGCTCGCGAGGACCTGATCGTCACGTTCCACATCGTCGGCACGGCGATCGCGCCGCACGGCGAGCACCGCCCGCTGGATCCACAGACCATCCTGAGACTGGGAGCCACGCCCGCATGACCGACTACGACCCGACGTCGCTGGAGGGCGTGCCGGAGGCCGGCCGCGCGCGCCTGGAGCAGAACAAGCGCGGCCTGTTCACGTCCGACCTGTCCGTCGCGGAGTTCCTGCTCGTCAAGGAGGCCGGCTTCGACCCGCTCGGGCTCGTCGTCGGCTCGTCGATCTTCCACATCGGCTTCCAGCAGTCCTCGTGGAAGGTCTCCGAGGAGATGCAGGTCCTGTCGGAGGCGATGTACTCGGCGCGCGAGCTGGCGATGACGCGCATGGAGGAGGAGGCCGACCAGCTCGGCGCCGACGGCATCGTCG
>JAWVGK010000108.1:0-7801 GCA_033855155.1 Solirubrobacteraceae bacterium
ACGACGCCCGGCTCGATGCCCAGCGCGCGCAGCGCGGCGGCGCCGCCGACGCCGAGCACGACGTACTGCGCCAGGCGCGTGCGCCGGTCGCTGTCGTACAGGCGCGCGGTGATCCAGCGCGCGACGCGCGAGTTCTGCGGCAGGTCGGTGTCGAGCAGGAACAGCGGGACGCGCCCGACGTCGACGCGCCACACCTGCGCGGCGACGAGCTCGTCGCCGACGGGGATCGTGATGCGCAGCGGCAGGCGCGCGTCGCCGGACGTGACGAGCACCGCCGGCGAGCGCTCGGGGTCGGTGGGCACCCAGAACTCCTGCTGCCAGCCGGTGTGGTCGACGCGCTGGCGGAAGTAGCCATGGCGGTACATCAGCCCGACCCCGACGAACGGCAGCGCGAGGTCGGAGGCCTCCTTGACGATGTCGCCGGCGAGCGCGCCGAGGCCGCCGGCGTAGATCGGCAGCGAGACGTGCACGCCGTACTCCGCGCAGAAGAACGCGATCGGGCGCTCCTCGGAGATGACCTGGTTCGCCGCCGGCCGGGCGAGGTCCTCGAGCAGCGCGCGCTCGAGCTCCTCGGCGCGCGCGATCAGCGTGGCGTCGCCGGCGGCGCGCAGCAGCGCCTCGGCCGAGGTCTCCTGCAGCAACCGCACGGGGTTGCGCCCGCACGCGCGCCAGCGATCGGCGTCGACCGCGCGGAACACCTCGTGCCCGTCGGGCAGCCACGACCAGCGGTAGTTGTAGGCCAGGCGCGCGAGCACGCCCAGCGGCCAGGGCAGGCGCGAGGTCAGCGCGCTGGCGGCTCGAACGATGTCCTCTGCGCCGGCGCTCATCGCGCGCAGATCTTGGCATGCGGCACGCGGGGACGCGCCGCGCGCCGCGACCGGCCGCCGTGGCGGCGTGGCCGCCGGGCCGGCCGGCCGCCGAGCTGGGTATTGTCCCCCGTCGCATGGATCAGCAAGCCCTCTTCGCCCTCAGCCAGGGCTGGACCGACAGCATCGGCATCATCTTCTCCTTCGGCGTGCTGCTGCCGGCGATTGCGACCGTCTGCATCGTCGTCTCGATCATCCAGGGCCGCGGCGACAAGGAGAAGGACTCCAGGAACGGCGGCCGCTGGGGCCGCGACAGCTCCGAGTAGCGCCGCGCGCCGTCAGGCCGAGCGCAAGGTGACGGCCGTCGCGCCCGCCTGCGGAGCCGCGAGCTCGGCGTAGACCTGCCCCCCCGGCACGATCGGCGAGAACGCCCGCGACAGGATCAGGACGCGCGAGCTCGCCGGGGCTGCGCGATCCTATAGCCGCGAGACTTCCGCACGGCGGCGCGCGTTGTGCGCTTGACGTGGCGCGTCCGGCGCCGAGCGGTGCCGCGAACCTCGATGTCACGACCACTCCTCATCTGCCTCGCCTGCCTCGCCCTGGTCGGCGGCGCGGCCGGCGCCTGGCTGCTGCTGCGCGACGACGACGGCGGCGGCGGCGAGGGCTCCGCCCCGCGGAGCGCCGCGAGCCTGGCGCTGCTGCAGCGCGGCGGCGGGCCCGACGGCAGCGTCGCCGTGACGCTCACGCGCTGGCGCTACCGCGCCGACCCGCGCGACCGCGGGCTCGCCGCCGGCTGGGCGACCGGCCACTGGCGCGGTCGCGCGGTGCGCCTCCCCCACTCGCCCAACGCCCGCGCGCACAGCGGGCCGGCAGGTCGCCGCGCCTACGCCGGCAGCGTCGGCTGGTACGCGCGCGAGATCGAGGCGCCGGTCGCCGGGCGCTACGCGCTGCGCTTCGAGTCCGCGCACTACCGCGCCCGCGTCTACGTCGACGGGCGCCTCCTGCGCCGCCACGTCGGCGCCTACGAGCCGTTCAGCGCGCGCCCGGCGCTGGCTGCCGGCCGCCACGTCGTCGCGGTGCGCGTCGACTGGCGCGACCCGCGACGCCAGGCCGACGAGGACTGGCAGCGGGGGTGGTTCAACTACGGCGGCCTGCAACGCCCGGTGCTGCTCAGCCGCCTCGGCCCGAGCGAGCTCGGTGCGCTGCGGGTGCGCACGCGCCTGCGCGGCGCCGGCCGCGCGCGCGTGGACGTGACGGTGCGCGTGCGCAACCGCATCCGCGGTCGTCGCGTGCGCCTGACGGGGTCGCTCGCGCGCGACGGCGAGGTCGTCGCGCTGCGCTTCGCATCGCGGCGCGTGCCGCGCAACGGCTCGCGCGCGC
This sequence comes from Solirubrobacteraceae bacterium, assembly GCA_033855155.1. Classification (GTDB taxonomy): domain Bacteria; phylum Actinomycetota; class Thermoleophilia; order Solirubrobacterales; family Solirubrobacteraceae; genus CADCVQ01. The sequence goes on from JAWVGK010000108.1 coordinate 2,187, forward strand.
TGCGCGCGTCGGTCGTGCTCGACGACCCCGCGCTGTGGGCGCCCGAGCACCCCGACCGCTACGAGCTGCGCCTCGCCGTCGCGGGCGAGGCGTCGCTGCGGCGCGAGGTCGGGCTACGCGAAGTGACGTGGGACGGCGACGGCCTGTACGTCAACGGCGAGCCGCTCGTGCTGCGCGGCGCCGCGCTGCCGGCCGACGCGCGCGGCCACGGCGACGCGCTGACGGCGCGCGACGAGGAGCGCCTGATCGCGGGGCTGCGCGCGATCGGCGCGAACGCCACGCGCTCGCAGCTGCCGCTGGCGCAGAGCATGCTCGAGCGCCTCGACGCCGCCGGGATCTTCGTCTGGCAGGAGCTCGGCCCGTGGGAGCCGGCCGGACGCTGGCGGGCGATCACGCCCGCGGCGCAGCGGGCCGTCGGCGATCGCGCGCTGCGCACGGCCGAGGACGACCAGCCGCACGCGTCGATCCTCGCCTGGACGCTGACCAACGAGGCGCCGGGTCACGGCCGCCCCGGCCAGCAGCAGTACGTCGCGCGGATAGCGCGGCGCCTGCACGCCTTCGATCCCGGCCGTCCCGTGGCCGCGGACCTGTGGGGTAGGCACCTGCCGAGCTCCGGCGGCCCGCTGTTCGACGAGCTCGACGCGATCGGCGTGACGGACTACATCGGCTGGTACGAGGGGCCGGAGTCGGCCAGCGACCAGGCGGCGCTCGCCAGCCACCGGATCGCGCTGCTGCGCGGCCTGTTCGCCGGCAAGCCGCTCGTCGTCACCGAGCTCGGCGCGGCCGGCAGCCGCCGCACGCACGGCGCCGCGTTCGGCGGCCTGCGCTACCAGGCGCAGCTGCTGCAGCGGCGCATCGCCGGCCTGCGCGCCGAGCCCGAGCTCAGCGGCGTCATCGTCTGGACGCTGCGCGACTACGCGCTGCGCCCGGACTTCATCGGCGGCTCGGTCGCCGACCGCCGGCCCGACCTGCGCCTGACGCCGGGGCTCAACGAGAAGGGGCTCTACGACTTCGCGGGGCAGCCGAAGCCGGCGCTCGCCGCGGTGCGGCGGGCGTTCGGCGACGGCTGACCGGCGCTAGGTCGTGGCGCCGGCCGGCTCGTCCTCGACGGCCTCGTCGGCGCCCACCAGCGGGTGGGCGGGGTCGGCCGCCAAGCCACCGTGCATCGGCGAGAAGACCGTCACGATGCCCTCGTCCCAGCGGATCTCGTAGCGCGGGTTGGGGTCGCCGCGCAGGACCTTCTCGACGACGCCGTGGCGCGGCGGGCGCATGGGGGCACGCGCCGTGCGGCGGCGGCGGCCCGACTTCTCGGCGATGACGCGCTGTCCGACTTCGAATGCCATGGACGTTCCTCCTGGAAGAGATTGGGTGCGGCTGGCGCCGCGGGGCGTGCAGCCCGCGCGGGCAGGCGCGTTCATGGTAGTCCAGGCGATGCCACGCAAAGCCGGTCGTGCCCGACTCGACACCCGCGCCCGGCGCCCCAGCAGGCGGACGACGAGGACCACGCCCATGCGCAAGCCGGGCGTCGCGAACGCTCCCGCGGTGCGGTTCAAGCACCGACCGCGCGCCGCGCGCGCCACTCGTGCTCGAGCAGCGAGTAGACGACGAGGTCGAGGTAGCGATCCTCGAAGCGCTCGGCATCGCGCATGACGCCCTCCTGGACGAAGCCGAGGCGCTCGGGGATCGCGCGGCTGCGAGCGTTCTCGACGGCGGCGCGGATCTCGACGCGGTGCAGCCGCCAGACGCCGAAGGCGTGGTCGAGCAGCAGCACGACCGCGCGCGTCACGGTGCCGCGGCCCTGCGCGCGGGCGTCCAGCCAGTAGCCGATGCTCGTCGAGCTGTGCATGCGGCTGACGTAGTGGAAGCCGACCGTGCCGACGATGCGCCCGCGCTGCGTGATCGCGAGCTGCGCGCCGTCGCCGCGGGCGGCCTGGTCCTGCGCCGCCGTGACGTACGTCTGCGTCGCCTCGCGACGCGCGTCCGCCGCCCACGGCATCCACGGCGCGAGATGCTCGCGGTTGGCGCAGACGAGCGCATACAGCTCGTCGACGTCGCCGGCCGCGACCGGCCGCAGCGAGCGCTCCTCGTCCAAGGCGACGGGCTGCATGCCCCGCTCCTGCCCGATCGTGGGCTACGTCATGAGCTCGCGCGGCGTGATCGACACGCGACGCTGCTCGCCCGCGCGCACGACCGTCAGCTCGATCGCGCGACCGATCATCTCCTCGGTCATCAGCCGCTGGAGATCCTCGACGCCGCGCAGGTGCACGCCGCCCGCCTCGACGAGCAGGTCCTCGGGCAGCAGCCCGGCGCGCGCGGCGGGCGAGCCGGCGACGACCTCGACGACCTCGATCGCGCGGTCGCGGCCGAGGCGCTGCGCGACGCGCTGCGGCAGCGGGCGCGGCCCACCGGCGACGCCGAGATACGCGCGGCGCACGCGACCGCCGGAGATCAGCGCCGACAGGATCGAGCGCGTGTGGGCGTTGATCGGCACGGCGAGCCCGAGGCCGATGCCGGCGACGGCGGTGTTGACGCCGACGACGCGGCCGCGGCCGTCGACGAGCGCGCCGCCCGAGTTGCCGGGGTTCAGCGCGGCGTCGGTCTGGATGACGTTGTCGACGACGCGCCGGGCGCTGCCCGAGCGCACCGGCAACGAGCGCCCGAGCGCCGACACGACGCCGGCCGTGACCGAGCCGGCGAAGCCGTGCGGGTTGCCGATCGCGACGACGAGCTGGCCGACGCGCAGCGCGGCGGCGTCGCCGAGCACCGCCGGCGCGAGGTCGCGCGCGTCGGCGCGCAGGACCGCGAGGTCCGACAGCGGATCGCTGCCGACGACGTCGAAGTCCAGCTCGCGGCCGTCGACGAACGACGCGACGCCGCCGTCGGCCGAGCCCTCGACGACGTGCGCCGAGGTGACGAGGAAGCCGTCGGGCGCGAGCACGAACGCCGAGCCGCTGCCGGCGACGCGACGCCCGCCGCGGACGTCGCGAAACACGCGCAGGTTGGCGACCGACGGCGCGAGCTCGCGCGCGACGGTGGTGACGACGCTCGAGTAGGCGTCCAGCGCCTCGCCGTCGGTCGGGCGGTCGCTCGCCGCGGCGCGATCGACGGGCGGCCCGTCGACGAGAAGGAAGTTGCTCATGCAACCGAATCTAGCGGGTGGCGAACATGGCCTCGGCGCGCCGCGCGCGTTAGGGTCGCGACGTGACCGAGGGCCCGGGATTTGCGTGCGGCAGCTGCGGCGAGTGGCACGACGAGATGCCGTTCGCCTACCACGTCTTCGCCCCCGCGTTCTGGTCGCCGGAGCTGCACGACGACCCGCGCAGCACGCTCGGCGAGGAGCAGTGCATCATCGGCGGCGAGCACTTCTTCGTGCGCGCGATCATCCGGCTGGCGGTGCTCGACGCGGCCGATGAGTTCGAGTGGGGCGTCTGGGTGTCGCTCAGCGAGCCGAGCTTCATGCGCATGAACGACCTCTGGGAAGTCGCGGGTCGCGAGGAGGAGCCGCCGGTGTTCGGCTGGCTGGCGTCCGAGCTGCCCGTCTACGAGCCGTCGACGCTCGAGCTCGAGGCGTCGGTGCACACGCAGCCCGTCGGCCTGCGCCCGCTCGTCGAGCTCGCGCCGACCGACCATCCGATCGCGATCGAGCAGCGCGCGGGCATCAGCCTCGCACGCGTGCAGGAGTTCGCCGAGCGCCTCATGCACGGCCCCTGAGGCGCGCGTCAGCTCAGCGGTCGCATGCGCGCGCGATCGCCGGCGCGAGCAGCGCGGCCGCGGTGATCGCGGGCACCGCGATCACGCCCCGGGGGCTGGCCCCTCGAGCTCGAGCACGTCGAAGGACCAGATCTCACTCGAGGTCCCGACCGGGCCGCCGCTGCGGTCTGCGCGTGGCCGGCCTTGAAGTCCGGGCCGGCGACCCACGCCCGGAAGTCCTCCTCCGAGCGCCAGCGCGTGAGCACGAGGCAGACCTCGCGGTCGTCGTTGGGGCGCAGCAGCTCGAAGGCCTCGAAGCCCTCAGCGCTCGACACGCGACCAGCGCGCGTGGCGAAGCGGCGCTCGAACTCCTCGAAGCGCTCGCGCGGGACGGTGATCGCGTTGATCTTGACGACGCTCACGGATACGTCTTGGTCGACAGCAGCCCGCCGCCGCGGCCGAGCAGCTCGACGGTGTCGCCAGCGTCGTCCCAGATCTCCTTGGTGCGACAGAGGTAGTAGCGCGTGCCGCGCCGCAGCGCGCGCTTGGAGCCGCTGCGACAGCCGGTGACGACGCGCAGCTTGGCGCCCCGCTTGAGCTTCGTCGAGCGGAACTTCAGCGTGTGGTCGCCGGCGTCACGCAGCGCGTAGCCGCGCAGGTTGATGGTCTTGCGGCCGGTGTTCTTGATCGTCACCGACTCGGTGCGCGCGCCGCCCTTGGGCTGCACCGAGACGATGCGCAGCGGGCCGCCCGCGGCGGCGGCGATCTTCTTCGCCGTGCACTTGCGGTCCTTCCAGCGCTTGAGCTCGCGGTCGATCGCCTCACCGAGGCCCGCGGCGTAGATCGCGACGTCGCCGTTGATGAGGCCGCGCGCGTTCTGCAGCTGCGTCACGGTGAAGCGGCATGGCGTGATGTTCCGACCGGACGCGTAGTCGCGTCCGATGGCGGCGAGGTCCGCCGACGGGCTGGCGGCGGCAGCGGGCGCGAGCGCGCCGGCGATGACGATGGCGACGATGGCGAGCCTGAAGCTGAGGTTCATGGGGCGCGAGTATGACGGCCGCGAGGGCACGATGGCGCCGCGGGGGGCCGTTCAGTCCTCGAACGCCGTCCGCGCGGCTTCCGAGCCGGCGCGTGCACGCTGCCAGTAGCCGTAGGTGCCCCGGTCGCGCAGCTCGCGCGCCGCTTCGACGAGCGCGCCGATCGCGGTGAAGGCGAACGCCCCGCCGACCGAGATCCGCGCGACCCCCGCCCCCGCGAGCTCGCCGACGCTCGGCATGCCGGGCAGCGCGAGGACGTTCAGCGGCCGGTCGACGGCGGCGACGACGGCGGTGATCTGCTCGAGCGTGCGCAGCCCCGGCGCGTAGACGACGTCGGCGCCGGCCTGTGCGTAGGCCTGCAGGCGGGCGATCGTGTCGCCGAGGTCGTCGCGCCCGTGGAGGTGGTTCTCCGCGCGGGCTGTCAGCACGAACGGCACGGGCCCGGCGTGCGCGGCCGTGACCGCCGCCGCGATGCGCCGGGTCGCGTCGTCGAGTCGGTAGATCGGGTTGCGTGCGTCGCCGCTGAAGTCCTCGATCGAGCAGCCGGCGAGGCCGGCGTCGATCGCCCCGCGCACGGTCTCCGCGACGCCCGCGGGATCGTCGGCGAACCCGTTCTCGAAGTCGGCGGAGACGGGCAGCTCGGTGGCGGCGACGATGGTCGTCGCGTGCGCGAGCGCCTCGTCGCGCGTCACCGACCCGTCGTTGCGCCCGAGGGTCGCCGCGAAGCCGTTGCTCGTCGTCGCGAGCGCCTCGAAGCCCAGCGACGCCAGCAGCTTCGCCGAGCCCGCATCCCACGGGTTGGGCATCAGCAGCGGCGCGCCGGGCACGTGCAGCTCGAGGAACGCTCTCGCCTTCTGGGCCTGGTCGGTCATCGCCGCATCATCGCGC
>JAWVGK010000109.1:0-3080 GCA_033855155.1 Solirubrobacteraceae bacterium
TCCTCGGCTGGGATCCCGACAAGAGCTTCTACGTGCCCGACGAGGTCTACGAGGCCTTCAGCATGAAGTCCGACGGCGCCGCGGCGCACGCGCAGTGGACGGAGCGCTTCGACGCCTGGCGCGCCGAGGACGCCGACCGCGCCGCCGAGTGGGACCTCGCCTGGGGCAGCCCCGGACGCCCGCTGCCCGGCATGGCGCCGGCGCTGCCGACCTTCGAGGACAAGGACAAGATGGCGACGCGCGGCGCCGGCGGCGCGACGATGGCGGCGTTCGAGTCGTTCACGCCGACGATGCTCGGCGGTGCCGCCGATCTGACCGAGTCGACGAAGACGATCTTCCCGAAGGCCGATCGATTCACGTCGGAGAAAGCGGGGCGCAACATCTTCTTCGGCGTGCGCGAGCACGCGATGGGCGCGGCCGTCAACGGCCTCGCCGGGCACGGCGGCATCGTCTGTCCGTACGGCTCGACGTTCATGCAGTTCGCCGACTACATGCGCGGCTCGATCCGCCTGTCGGCGCTCATGGGCCTGCACGTTGCGTGGGTCTTCACGCACGACTCGGTCGCGCTCGGGGAGGACGGCCCGACGCACCAGCCCGTCGAGCACCTCGCGGCGCTGCGCGCGATCCCCGGCCTCGTCGTGCTGCGCCCGTGCGACGCGCACGAGACCGCCGAGGCGTGGCGCGTGATCCTCGAGGACCTCGAGGGCCCGGCGGCGATGGCGCTGTCGCGTCAGGACCTGCCGGTCCTCGACCGCTCCGACGGCGGCGCGTTCGCGCCGGCGTCGGGCCTCGCGCAGGGCGCCTACGTGCTGTCGGACGCCGACGACGCGCAGGCGACGATCATCGCGACCGGCAGCGAGGTCGCGCTCGCGCTGGCCGCGCGCGACGAGCTCGACGTGCCGGTGCGGATCGTGTCGATGCCGTCGTGGGAGCTCTTCGAGGCCCAGGACGACGCCTACCAGGAGTCGGTGCTGCCGGTCGACATGCCGACGGTCTCCGTCGAGGCGGGCATCCGCCAGGGCTGGGAGCGCTACGCCGACTCGGTCGTCTCGATCGACCGCTTCGGCGCGTCGGCGCCGGGCGGCGAGGTGCTCGAGCACCTCGGCATGACGGCCGCGAACGTCGCGCAGCACGTGCGCGACCTGCTCGACTGAGGGGGGCGAATCCTCGGCCGCCCGCGCCTATGGGGGGTGTGGGCGGCGAACAGGGAGAGGTCTACGATGTCGGGCATGGCCGTGGCGCAGCGGATGACGGTTGCGGAGTACCTGGAGCTCGACGATGAGCGCCGGACGTTCCTCGTCGATGGCGAGATCGTCGTGACCGAGCCGCGTGCCTTGCACCAGCTCGTCATGGGCGACCTGCTCTATGCGTTGATGACGTGGTGTCGTGCCGAGCCCGGTCGCGGCGGGGTCATCGCTCCGATCGATGTCGCGCTCGACGAGTACAACTGCTTCGGTCCCGACCTCCTGTGGTACCGCGAAGGCCGAGGTCCCGGCCGCACCGAGGTTCGTCCGCAGCCCATGCCCGATGTCGCCGTGGAGATCCGCTCACCCTCGACCTGGCGCTACGACATCGGCGTCAAGAAGACGCGTTACGAGCAGCACGGCCTGCCCGAGCTGTGGCTCGTCGACACGGCTGCCGACGAGGTCATCGTCTTTCGCCGCTCGCGGCCCAGGGCGCCGACCTTCGACGTCAGCCTCGAGCTCGCGCGCGGCGACGCGCTGACGTCGCCGCTGCTGCCGGGCTTCGCGCTGGCGATCGACGAGCTGTTCGGACCGCCGGCCTGACCCGCAGCGTCAGCCGGCGTCGAGCACGGCCGCCAGCCGCTGGGCGTCCGCGGACACCGTCACGTGGATCGCGCCCGGCTCGCGTACCCACGCGATCAGGTCGTGCGACTGCAGGCGCTCGAGCAGGAACTCGAACGCCAGCGCCTGCTCGCGCGAGACGTAGCGGCGCAGCACGTCGAACGCCCAGCCGGTCGTGTGCAGCGAGTAGTTCGCCGTCGCCTCGCGGTTGCGGGCGAGCAGCAGGCGCTGGTAGCGCTCGTCGCGCACGCTGCTCGTGACGATCAGCGGCTCGTCGCCGGAGATCGCCTTGACGGCCGCGCCGATGTAGACGAGCAGCGCGAGCGCCGGCCGGCGCAGCCCGCGGTAGGTCGCGCGCGGGCGGCCGAGGCGGCCGGACAGCTCGCCCATGCCTGGGTCGATGCGCAGCCCGCGCGCGGCGAGCGTCGTGCGCGGCAGCCCGACGATCCGCCCGTCGCCGTACGCGTCGCGCAGCTGGTCCGGCGTCTGGAAGACGTCCGTCTCGTCGCGCGGGTGCAGGACCTCCTCGGCGGAGTTCTTCGCGCCCTGCAGCGCCGCGAGGCGATCCAGTCGCGCGGGATCCTCGCGGTACAGGCGCATGATCTCGCGCGCGGCGCCGATGCGCCAGAGGTACGTCGCGGAGTCGTCGCCGAGCCGCGCGAGGCGGTCGTAGGCGTCCGCGTGCTCGACCGGCGTCGAGTCGAAGTACAGCTGCGCGTAGGAGACGTCGTCGTGGCCGTAGTCGCGCAGCGCGTCCTGGAGGTTGCCGATGCCCATGTGGTAGCTCTGGACGGCGAGGTCGTCGCGCCCGAGCTCGTCCCTGGCGATCGTCAGGTAGCGCGCCGTCGCCGCGAGCGCCTTCGCCGGGTCGAAGCGCTCGTCGACGCTGCGCCGCCGCGCCTGCAGACGTGCGACGAGCGCGCCGTCGCCGTCGCGCTCGGCGCGGCGCAGCGAGCGCCCGACGGCGCGCGACGCCGCCGGATCGACGCGCATGTGCAGCAGGCTCGTGGCCGTCGCGGCGAGGATCTGCGTCAGCCCGACCGCGCCGAGCAGCTGCGGGGCGGCGGCGGCGTCGGCGCGGCCGGCGCTCTCGAGCAGGACGATCGCCTCGAGCGTGTCGGGGTCGATGCCGGCGCTGCCCGCCGCCTCCTCGACGAGCGGCCGGAAGCTCGCCGTGCGCTGCGCGCTCGCGCGCGCGCCGCCGGGCGACTTCGCGTACAGCACGTGCGCGTGCCCGCGCACGGCGGCCGCCGCGAAGGCGCGCTCACGGCCGGG
>JAWVGK010000110.1:0-7142 GCA_033855155.1 Solirubrobacteraceae bacterium
GGCGAGCAGGCCGGCGAGCCACGCGACCGACGCCTCGTCGTGTCCGTGGTGGCTGAGCGCCGGGTTGATGACGACGATCGCCATCCACAGCACGCCGACGCTCCACAGCCCGAGCCAGACGCTCCTGCGCCAGCGGTACAGCTTCTCGCCGTCCATGAACATCAGCGGCACGAGGCCGAACACGACCGACTGCATGCCGCCCAGCGCGAGCACCGCGAGCGCGGCGTCGAGCACCAGCACGACCGCGCTCGCCCCGGCATGGTCGGCCGCGCGCGCGATCGGGATCGAGGCCGCCCACGCCGTCAGGCTGATCGCCAGCAACCAGCTGTAGCTCAGCAGCGCGCGGCGCCCGGCGTGGGGGACCGACAGCGGCCGGCGCGGCTGGTAGCCGCCGGACATCCCGAACACGAGCCCCGGCACGAAGTGCGCGATCCGCGACACCGCGACGCACATGATCGACACCGCCACCTGCCCGGGGTACACGGACCACCCGCCCGCCACCTCGGGCAGGTGGCGGTGGACGTAGCGGCGCCACGTCACCAGCTGGAGACCGACGAGGACGCCGAAGGCGAGCAGCATCCCCAGCGCGTACTCCGCGGCGCCCGGCTTGTTCGGGAACTGCGGATCGAGGAAGGCATAGATCCCGGTGGCGATGACGGCCGACACGCCCGCGAACCCCAGCAGGCCCCGCACCGCGCCGGGGGTGATCGCGTCGAAGGCGTCCCGCACGGGCGCGAACCACCCGGCGAGCTCGCGGCGGTTCGCGGTCACCGTCTGGTTGAAGAGCCTCGCCGGCAGCCCGAGCAGGAGCAGCAGCAGGACGCCGATGCCCGCGCTGCGCTCGATGTCGGTCCGCGACAGGTACAGCTGGTCCGGGCGTACGAGCGACGACGACACGCTCGAGCGGCGCGGGTTGGCCGGCGGCGCGACGACGTCGGGCGGCGGCGTCGCCGCCAGCGGCCGGGTGGCGCCGGTGGACGGCAGCGCGGGCGCGGGCGCAGGCGCGGCCGGCGTGCGCGCGGCGCGCCGGCGGGCGCTGCCCGAGCTCGAGGCCGCGGAGGCCCGCTGGGGCGCCGACCCCTGCGCCAGCGGAGCGGCGGCCCGCGGGGCGGGCGGCGGCGCGATCGCCGGCGCTGCGCGCGGCGGCGCCGGCGGCGGCGAGACCGTCGACGAGCCGGACGTCGGCGCGCTGGCGCCGTTCGACGGGGTCGTCGTCGCAGGCGGCGGAGGCGCCGCCCTCGTGAGCGCCCCCCAGTCTGGCTGCGCATCGGCGACCCCGGCCTTGCGCGTGAGGTTCGCCGGGTTCTCGCCGTCCTCGTCCATGACCCACACGTCGCGGTCGCCGGAGCGGTCGCTCGAGAACGCGATCTTCGACCCGTCGGGCGAGAACGCCGGCGAGACGTCGCTCGCGGGGTCGTTCGTCAAGCGCGTCGGCGCCGTGCCGTCGGCGTTCATGACGTAGATCTCGAAGTTGCCGTCGACGTCGCTCTCGAAGGCGATGCTGCCGCCGTCGGGCGAGAACGTCGCCTCGTTCTCGACCGCCGCGCTGTTGGTGAGGTCGCGCTGGCCCGTGCCGTCGGCGTTCATCACGTTGATGTCGAAGCCGCGCGTGAAGAGGATCTTCGAGCCGTCGGGCGAGAAGGCGGGCGCCAGCTCGCTGGATCCCGGCGTGTTCGTGAGGTTCGCCTGGCCGCTGCCGTCGGCGTTCATGACGAAGACGTCGAAGTTGCCGCCGACGTTGCGCGCGTACGCGATCCTGCCCGCCGGCGAGAACGCCGGCGCGACGTCGTCGCCGCCGAGGTTCGTGAGGTTCGCCTGGCGGCTGCCGTCGGCATCCATCGCGAAGACGTCGGCGAAGCCGGCGCGCGTCGACTGAAAGGCGATCCGCGAGCCGTCGGGCGAGAACGCCGGGGCGCTGTCGCCGGCCGCGTCGCTCGTCAGGCGCCTCAGCCCCGAGCCGTCGGGGCTGATGACGTAGACGTCGTCGTCGCCGTTGCGCGCGCTCGTGAACGCGATCACGCCGTCCGAGCCGGGGAACGCCGCCGGCGCGGGCGCCGCCGGCGCGAGGCCGGCGAGCACGACGAGCACAACGACCAGCGCCGCGAGCCGTCCGCGCCGTCCGCGCCGGCGCGCGCTGCGATGGATCCCAACCTCCGTGCCGAAGATCGTCGATCTCCCATGTTCGCTGCCCACCCCCGAAGGGGCCCCGCCGCAGAACCTCTCACGAGCGGCCGTCGGCTGTCAACGAGCGCGCAGGGCGAGCAGCGCGATGTCGTCGAAGCGCACGGCGTCGCCGGTGAGGCTCGTCGTGATGTGCTCCAGGCAGGCGTCGAGGTCGGTGGGCGCGCACGCGAGCGCGGCCTGCAGCTGGTGCAGGCGCGCGACGATGCCCTCGTCGCGACGCTCCACGAGGCCGTCGGTGTACAGCAGCACGGTGTCGCCGCGGTTCAGGGTGAGGCGATCCTGTGGCACCTCGACGCCCTCCAGCAGGGTGCCCAGCGGCGTCGATCGCCCGCCCTGCAGGAACGTCGGCACGCCGGCCGCGTCGATCAGCAGCGGCGGCAGGTGGCCCGCGCTGACGTAGCGCAGGTCGCGCGTCGCCGGGTCGAGGTCGATGTACACGAGCGTCGTGCCGAGCCCCTCGTCGAGGTGATCGACGAGGCGGTGCAGCTTCGCCACGACGTCGGCCGGCCGCAGGCCCTCGATCGCGTACGCGCGCAGCGCCGTGCGCAGCTGGCTCATCGTCGCCGCCGCCTCGATCCCGCGCCCGACGACGTCGCCGATGACGACGCCGAAGCGCCCATCGCGCAGCGGGATGACGTCGTACCAGTCGCCGCAGACCTGCGTCTCGCGGCTGCCCGGCAGGTACGTCACGGCCACCTGCACGCCCTCGATCTCCGGCAGCTGCGTCGTCAGCATGCTGCGCTGCAGGGTCTGCGCGACGCGGCGCTCGCCGATGCCCTGGACCATGCCGATGAGAAACTGCGGCCGGCCGTCGTTGTCGCGAAAGACCGTCGCGTTGAGCTCGGCCCAGATCGTCTCGCCGTCGGGCGCGACGTAGCGCTTCTCGAAGCTGTACTCCGAGAGCTCGCCGGTGACCAGGCGCTGGATCGCATATGCCGAGTCGGCGATGTCGTCGGGGTGCGTGATCGTCTCCGGGCGCTGCATCGTGAGCTCCTCGCGCCCGCGCCGGACGGTGCGGCAGTAGGCGTCGTTGACCTGCAGATAGCGCCCCTCGAGGTCGAGCAGCGCGAACCCGATCGGCGCCTGCTCGAAGGCGACGCGGAAGCGCTCCTCGCTGGCGCGCAGCGCCTTCTCGGCCGCGCGCTCGCTGGTCATGTCGCGCGCGATCGTCGCGTAGAACTCGACCTCGTCGTCGGCGCTGCGGCCCGCGACGATCACCTGCGAGACCGGGATCTCGTGGCCGTCGCGGTGGCGGCGACCGCCGTTGCCGCGCCAGACGCCGGTGCGGCGCACCACCGGCAGCACGACCTGGCGCACGTGGTCGCGCGCCCACGGCGGCGAGAACTCGCCGATCCGCCGCCCCTGGATGTCCTCGTGCAGGCCGATGCCGACCATCCGCCGCCCGCCCTCGTTGATGTACACGAGGTTCTGGTCGGGATCGGCGATCGACACCCAGTCCGAGGTCGCCTCGAGGACGGCCTCGAAGCGCCGCTCGGTGCTGCGCGCCCGGGCGCGGGCGGCGAGGTCGTCGTAGACGACGAGCAGCGCGTCGCCGAGGCGCGACGCGCTGATCTCGAAGTGCCCCGCGAAGCGCGGCCCTCCGGCGAGCACGTCGCTGTAGTCGAGCTCGGTCCACAGCGGCTCGCCGCCGGCGAGCGTCGCGGCGAGGTCCTCGAACAGCCGCGCCGGGAACCCCGGCAGCGCCTCGAGCACGCGCAGGCCGGCGAGCTCGGAGACCTGGACGCCGACGATCTGCGCCGCGCGCGAGTTGGCGTACGCGAAGACGAGGTCGACGAGCGTGCCGTCGTCGTCGCGCACGGGCGTCAGCAGGATGGCTGCCGCCGGCGCGGCGTCGAGCGCCGCGAGCATGCGCAGCGGCTCCCCCGGAGGGTCCCCGTTCGCCCGTGCGCTGCCGGCCATCCAGATGTTGTACCGGGCCGGCGGCTGTTCGTGCCGGCCCATTCGCCCGGGGGCGCGCCTCGTGGCGCGCGAACCGCGCGGCCGTGGCGACGCGTTTTCAGAAGAGGTTCTTCAGCTGCGCCGCGAGCTCCTTGTCGAGCTCGCCGTCGTCGTCGTCGGGCGCGGCCTGCGCCTCCGGCTCGCGCACGATTCGCAGGCTCGGCGGCTCGGGGGCCGCGGTGCGCTTGAAGAACTCGGCCGGGGTCGTCGCGGCGGGCCGCTCGAGCACGCGCACGAGCGCGTCGACGACCTCGGGGTCGAACTGCGTTCCGGCGCACGCGCGCAGCTCCTTGACGGCGGCCTCGGGCGTCTGCGCGGAGCGGTAGGAGCGCGTCGTCGTGATCGCGTGAAACGTGTCCGCGACCGAGACGATGCGCGCCGGCAGCGGCACGTCCTCGCCGGCGGTGCCGTCGGGATAGCCCTTGCCGTCCCAGCGCTCGTGCGACGCGCGGACGATCTCGCCGACGTCGGTCATGCTGCCGCCGACCTTGTCGAGCATCCGCTGGCCCGCGACCGTGTGCTGGCGCATGACCTTCCATTCCTCCTCGTCGAGCGGACCGGGCTTGTTGATGATCGCCTTGGGCACCGCGATCTTGCCGACGTCGTGCAGCAGCGCGCCAAACTCGACGAGCCGGCGGTCGTCCTCGCTGAGGCCCAGCTCGTCGGCGATCTCCAGCGACAGCGCGATCACGCCGAAGCTGTGCTCGCCCGTGTACTCGTCGTCGGCGACGATCACCTCGCCGAGCAGGAACGCCGTGCCGCGGTACGCCGCGCTGAGCTCGATCGCCTGGTCGATGCGCGCTGTTCGCTCGCGCGCGAAGACGCGCAGCAGCGCCGCCAGCGGCAGCACGAGCAAGAACGCCATCGGCGAGTCCTGGCCGACGATCGCCGCGAGCAGGCCGATCGGCGTCAGCAGCGTGTCGACGAGGAAGACGAGGCCGGTCATGCGCAGCTGCAGCCGCGGCTGGACGCCGAGCACCAGCCGTTCGCGAGCGGCGCCCGCGGCCGTGTCGACGGCGAACTGGCTGGTCAGCGCGAGCACGTAGATCGGCCACTGCGCCCACGTCGGGGCGCCGACGCCGAAGGCGACGAGCACGAGCGCCGGGCCAAGAGAGAACCAGCCGTTGCCGAGGCAGACGAGCACCTGGCGGCCGGGGTTGTGGTCGCGGACGAGGTCGCGTGCGCGCCCGACGACGAGCCCGGCCGCGACGACGAGCGGCGCCCACGCGGGATCGATGACGAACAGCACGGGCACGAAGACGATCTGCGTCGGGATCGTGTAGCCCGCGCCGACGTCGAACTCGACGCGCGACACGAACGCCAGCGACAGGATCAGCGCGGCGGCGAGGCCGGCCGGCGGCAGCCGCGCGCCGGACGTGAGCGGCAGCGCGAGCGCCGTCGCCAGGAAGACGACCGCGAAGCTCGCCTCAACGAGCGCCTCGCGACGCGCGGCGCGGCCGGCGCGCCGTTCATAACGGTCGGCCATCAAGCGCTGCGCGGCAGCGTTGAGATGCGGCTTGCTGTCTCCCCGAAGTCGAGAGAGCGTTCCAGACGTTTGGTCTCGCACGGTCACCCTCGAGCTGTATCGGCCGCGCCTGATGGTAGCCCGAGCCGCTGGACGGATGTCCTAGGCATCGGACGACCCCTCACTGGACGGGTGTTGCGCGCCGACAGTCTCCGTGCCGACAGGCGCCACCCGAGGAAAGGACACCCCTTGATCTCTCGTCGCATGAAGCTGCGCGTCGGCTCGACAGCCGCCGTCGCGATCGCCGCGTTGACGGTCTGCGCCACATCCGCCAGCGCCGGCGTGATCGTCAACGCCGCACCCTCCTGCGATGCGCAACCGCTCTCCAAGCCGTTCCTGCCGTGGCTGGACAGCGCGCAGTACACCCCGCTGCGCGGCGGCGACTTCGAGACCGGCGCGGCCGGTTGGGCGCTGTCGGGCGGCGCCGCCGTGGCGCCCGGCAACGAGCCCTTCCAGGTCGCCGGCCCCGGCACCGCGTCGCTGGCGGTCCCGGCGGGCGGCTCGGCGACGAGTCCCCCGATCTGCGTCGGCGTCGAGCACCCGACGCTCCGCTTCTTCGCCAGGCGCGACAGCGGCGGCCTGCTCGGCCTCGGCCTGCTACAGGTCGAGGTGCTGTTTCGCACCAACCTCGGCATCCTCGACAGCCTGCCGATCGGCGTCGTCGGCCCGACCGACGGCTGGCGGCCGACGCTGCCGATGACGATCGTCGCGAACCTGCTGCCGCTGCTGTCGCACGAGCGTACGGCGGTCGCGTTCCGCTTCACGCCGCTGTTCGGCGGCGACTGGTCGGTCGACGACATCCAGGTCGACCCCTACCAGCGCCACTGAGACTTGTCCCGATGCGCGTCGGGGGCCGGCTCTCGAGCCGGCCCGTGTCGTTTGCGGGTCGGGCTACGCCGAGCCACGCGCGCGGCGCGTGCGTAGGCGCTCCTCCTGCTTCTCGACGACGTGGACGATGAGCTTCAGGATCTGGTCGACGCCGCTGGCCTTCGCCTGACCGTACGTGAACGCCTCGCGCCAGTCGGCGATGTGCGCCTCCTTGGCCATGACGTTGAAGAATGAGCGCGGCATCTGCACGCGCACGCGGGCGTCCTCGCCGATGCCCTTGGTGACCTTGACCGGCACGTCCCTGCCGCCGAGCTCTACGCGGTACATCTGCACGTCACCGCGCCCGCGCAGCTCGATCGCGAAGACGAGCGTCAGCGGTGCGAGCGCCGGAACATCCTCGACGAACCGCTCGACGGCGATCTCGATCAGGGTCTTGGCGTCTTCGGCGGTCGTCACCGACTGGACCCTAATGGTTCGGCCGTCTAGATCTTGTGGCGCTGCAAGAGCTTCTTGCCGATGACCATGCGCTGGATCTCCGACGTGCCCTCGCCGATCAGCAGCAGCGGCGCGTCGCGGTACAGGCGCTCGATCTCGTACTCCTTGGAGTAGCCGTAGCCGCCGTGGATGCGGAAGGACTCCTCGACGC
>JAWVGK010000111.1:0-6941 GCA_033855155.1 Solirubrobacteraceae bacterium
CATCCGCGCGAGCGCCGCCGCCGACCTCGTGGAGACGCAGCCGGGCGCGCCGGCGCCGGAGCCCGAGCCGGCGACGTGGTTCGGGCGCCTGTCGCTGCGGATGGCCGGCGCCGGCGGCCTGCTGGCGCTGTTCTTCGCGGTCGGCATCGCCGAGGCGCTGTTCGCCTACGACGGCTTCCGCGAGCTCGCCCGCTTCCGCGCGAGCGACCCGACGATCCTGCGCGAGGGCGCGCCCGCGCTGTCGGCGATCGTCATCGCGCTGCTCGTCGCCGTCGGGCAGAAGGCCGTCGGCAGGAACCTGCGCCTCGCCAACGCCCGCGACGGCGCGCCCGCGGCCGAGGGCGGCACGGGGGTGGTCGAGCGCGACCTGTCGTCGGCTGCGCGCTACGCGGTGGCGGTGGCAATCGTCGTCACCGGCCTGGGCCTGTGGTACGGCGTGCAGAGCGCGCGCACGACGGCCAACAACGCCGCCGCGGCACGCGAAGCCGCCGGTCAGGCCGCCGGCGCGCGCGGCGCCGCGGCCCAGCGCCTCGCGCAGCAGAAGACGCCCGCCGCCAGCGCCCCCGGGGTCTACTTCCTCGTGTCGGCATCGGTCTTCCTGCTCGGCATCGGCGTCGCGTACCTGCTCGCCGATCCCGTGCGCGACGCGCGTGAGCGCCGTCGCCGGCGCGACGCCGACACGATCGAGCACCGCGATCGCATCCGCCGCGCGCTCGCGGCGGAGGTCGGTGCGCTCGTCGCGCAGCGCGCCGAGATCGCGACGACCGTCGCCAATGCCAAGCGCCAGATGCACCAGGAGGCGGTGCTGCATCCGGAGGTCGCCTTCCTGCAGCGCGCCGACGAGTTCCCGCATCTGTACGGCACGTGGAGCCCGCGCCGCGACGCGTCCTTCGTCGGCAGGACGGAGGTCGGCGAGGCGCATCACGCGCAGGCCGACCTCGCGCAGACCGGTCCGACGGTGCCCGACAAGCTCGCCGACGTCGACGCGCTGATCGCGGAGCTGCTCGGCCGCAACCTCGCGGCGCCGAAGAGCCGGCCGCGGTGAGCAGACCGGCCGGTCGCGGCGGCGCCCACGGTGCGCGACGCCCTCCGCAGCCGCGCGGGGGCGGCGGTGCGCGCGGGCCGGCGGCGCCGCTGCGACCGCGGCACGCGAGCGGTCCCGGCCGGGTGGCGCGGGAGCTCGAAGCGGCCGGCGCGCAGCTCGCTGCGCCGTCCGCCCTGGCGGCGCCGGCGGAGCTGGCGCCCGCGGCGTCGCTGCCGGCAGCGTCGGCGCTCGTTGGGCCGTCCGCACTGGCGGGGCCGGCGGCGCCTGCCGATCTGACGGCGCACGCAGGCTCGGCGGCGCTGCGAGACCCTGCTGCGCTCGCGCCCGGGTCGTCCGATGGGGTGCAGCCGCAGGCGCAGGATGCGCAGGCCGCGGAGCACGCGCCACCGCCGGCCGACGCGGGCGAGTTGTCGGGCTTGCGGCTGCTGCTCGACCAGCTCGACGCGCTGCTGCGCGACCCGACGCTTGCGCTCGCGCTGAAGGCCTTCACGGCGAGGCTCACCGACGGCGTCCGGCGCTTGGCGGCGGCGACCGTCGCGGCCGTCAGGCGCCTGCGCTTCCCGCGCAAGGCCTTGCTCGCACTGCTCGCGCTGGCCCTGCCGCTCGCGCTGCTGGCGCTGCTGAACTCCGGCGACGATCGCTCGACGCCCGCTGCCGCGCCGCGGTCGGCGGCCGTCGCCGGCGGGGCGTCGCTGCCCGGCGTCGAGATGCCGGCCCTGAGACGTGCCCAGGTGCGCCCCAAGCCGGTGCGCGTCGCGCTCGTCCTCGACCGCACGTACGCGCCGGCCAAGCTGCGGCGCGAGCTGCGCAGCCTCGGCACGTGGCTCGCCCAGCACCACGCGGCGGGTACGCGCGTGACGCTCATCGACGCGCGCAGCGCCCGCGCGAGCGCGTCGCTGCGCCCGTCGCAGCTCGCGTCGGCGCGCGCCTCGCGCGCGACGCCGAGCACGACGTCGGCGATCCGCTCGGCGCTCGGGCGCCCGCAGGGCCGGCGGCTGCTCGTCTCTGTCGGCTCCGCGGCGCCGACGGTCGGCGGCGCGCGGACGCTGAGCATCACGCCGCGCCGCGGAGCGGCGATCGGCGTGCCGGCGCGCACCGGCAGGCGCTCGCGCGCGGCGATCGACGACCGGCGCCCCAACGCGCTGGCGGCGACCGTCGCTCGCGCGATCATGGCGGCCTCCGGTCAGCGCGAGCGGCGCTGATCCGTACGGCGCCCGGCGATGCGAGCGCGGGGCGTCTCCGGGCACCCCGCGGCGACCGGCAGATCAGCAAGACGATCCCTGGCGCGACCCACCTGTCTCGCAGCGCGAACGCGCCAGCGCCGACGTCGAATAGCCGTCGAGGTTTGCGCTCCGGACTGCCGGGCAACCTGCCCATGAGCTCTTGTCGCCGTCCGTTGTTGCTCGCGCAACTATCTGTTATCATGGCGCTCGGCGACGCGTAGGTCACGGTCTGCGCGCTCGACCGCCCTCCTCGACGTCCAGCACATGCCGCCCGGGCGGCGTGCAAGCCGGACGGCGAGGCACCGCGCGAACCCCGTCGCGCCGATACGTCTGAAAGGGAACGCATGGCCAGGACAACCACACCCGCGGCGAGCCGCCGCCGCGGCGAGCACGACGCCCCCACGAAGCGACCGCCGCGCCGCGCGACGGCGGCCGACAGCGCGCGCGTCGAGCGCCGCGCGCAGGCCGAGGCGGCCTCGGACTCGCTGCAGATCTTCCTCAACCAGGCGTCGCGCCACGCCCTCCTCACGGCTGCCGAGGAGATCGAGCTCGCCAAGCGCATCGAGCGCGGCGACGTCGACGCCAAGGACCGCATGATCAACTCCAACCTGCGGCTCGTCGTGTCGCAGGCCCGCCGCTACCAGGGCCTCGGTCTGCCGCTCGGCGACCTCGTCCAGGAGGGCACGCTCGGCCTCATCCGCGCGGCCGAGAAGTTCGACTGGCGCAAGGGCTTCAAGTTCTCGACGTACGCGACGCTGTGGATCCGCCAGAGCATCCAGCGCGGCCTCGCCAACACGTCGCGCACGATCCGCCTGCCGGCCCACATCGAGCAGCGCGAGCGCAAGCTCGCGCGCGTCGAGCGTGAGCTGACGGCGAAGCTGTCGCACGATCCGACCGATCAGGAGGTCGCCGACGCGGCCGAGATGACGATCGAGGACGTACACGCGCTGCGCGAGGCGCGCAAGGTCGTGACGAGCCTCGACGTGCCGATCGGCGACGACGGCGGCAGCCACCTCGGCGACTTCATCGCCAGCGACGGCCCCGGCCCCGGCGAGCAGGCCGTCGCGACCGAGCTTGAGAGCACGGTCGCGCAGGCGCTCGGTCGGCTGACGCACGAGGAGCGCAGCGTCGTCGAGCTGCGCTTCGGCTTGCGCGACGGCCGCGAGCGGACCGTCGAGGCGACGAGCCGCGAGCTCGGCGTCAGCCGCGAGAAGACGCGTCAGCTCGAGGAGCGCGCGATGCGCAGCCTCGGCGACGAGCCGAGCCTCGCGGGCCTGCGCGAAGCCGCGTAGCACCGCACGCGGCCGGGTCCTCGCCCGGTCGCGGAGCGTGGCCGTCCGGAGCGCGTCCCGCGCGCTCCCTGGGGATCCATCGGAAGCTCCAATTTCCGGTTTGGACTTCGTCCGAATCGGCTAGCTACTCCGCGACATATAACTCGCGGCGCAGGGAGCGTGCTATGGCACTCGCGGCTGGTGGCAGACGACGTATGAGGATGCGCGGCTGTGCGGTCGCCGTGGCGGCACTCGGCCTCGCCGGTTCGGCGGTGCCGGCGGCTGCGACCGCGGCCGACAGGCTGCCCGATCTCGGGATGTACAAGCTGTCGGACTTCCGGATCGACAAGGCGCAGCATCGCAGGCTGCTGCGCTACACCACGATCATCGTCAACGTCGGCTTGGGCCAGTTCCAGGCCGAGGGCTCGCGCGCGAGCACCGCAGAGCCCGAGATGTCGGTGCAGCAGCGGATCTTCGACGACGGCGGCGGCTCGAGGCTGCGCCCGACCACGGCGCGGATGTACTGGGCCGGCGACGGCCACAACCACTGGCACGTCCGTGATCTCGAGACGTCGACGCTGGACCGCGTGGACGGCGGCGGGACGGTCGGCGCGGCCGCCAAGCACGGCTTCTGCTTCTTCGACAACATCAAGTTCAACCTGCTGCTGCCCGGCGCGCCCTACAGCGCCGTCTACACCGGCTGCGGGACCGACCCGAACGTGCTCAACCAGACGATGGGCCTGTCGATCGGGTGGGGCGACGCCTACTACTACTACCTCGTCGACCAGTGGGTGGACATCACCGGCCTCGCCCCGGGGCGCTACCGGCTCACGACGACGGCCGACCAGCAGAACTGGTTCGAGGAATCCGACGAGTCCAACAACTTCACGTGGACCGAGTTGCAGATCTTCAAGGGCAACCGCGCGCCGCGCGTCACCGCTCAGGGCCCGTTCGCCCCGCTCCCGTCGGTGTGAGGCCGAGATCCTGGAGATCCTAGGCGGCGGCTGAGCTGCAGCGGACATGCGGTCCGCGCGCGTCGGCGGCGCGCGCGGGCCGCCCCGCCTGCCCGCGCCCTTGCGCCTGCCCGCGGCGAGTGGGAGCCCCTAGCCAGGCTCTGAGCCGGGCGACGCGTCTGGGTCGGGTCCCGTCGCGCGCCATGCCCCGCTCGGTAGGTCGTGCCCCCGGTCTAGGGCGCTCTCGGCGGACGCAGCCGCTGCCAGGTGATAGGCCAGCGCGTCGGCGTACATGACCTCGCGCCGCTTGCCCTGGCGTTTGGCGGCCTTGTCGGCCTGCTGGAACAGGTCCTCCGGGATCTCGACGGCGATCTTCGGTGACGAGCGCGGAAAGGCGATCCGACTGCGCACCGAGCCCGCCGACGCATTCTTGGTCGCGTCGATGTAGCGCTCGATCGCCTCGGCATAGAGCTCGTCGAGGTTCTTGCCCAGGTGCTCAGCCCTCGCGGCGGCCAGGCTCAGCAGCTGATCGGGCGCAGTGACTCTGATACGTGGCATGGGTTGCTCCTGTCGGCTTATCTCGGCGTACCCAATCAGCACCGAGCGCTCGCTGCGCCTTCCATCTGCGAAGGTCGGATCGTCGCGGGGAAGGGGCTATTCCCCGCGACATCGGCGCCACCGTGTGCGCACCGAGCGCGGTGGTATTCAGGTCGACGACGATCTCGACTGGTCGAGTCTCGGAGGCTCGAGTCGGTCCTGTTCAGCGAACCACCGGGACCGTAGCCTGGGCGCAATGCCGGCCACCTCCCCCACCCCCCGCGTGCGCGTCACGCGCGTTCCCAAGCGCGCGACGTACGAGCGCGGGCAGATCGACGCGATCCTCGACGAGGCGCTCGTCTGCCACGTCGGCTTCGTGCACGACGACCAGCCCTACGTCATCCCGATGCTGCACGCGCGCGTCGGCGACGTCGTCTACGTCCACGGCTCGACGGCGAGCCGGCTCGTGCGCACGCTGGCCGGCGGCGCGGCGTGCTCGCTGACCGTGACGCTGCTCGACGGCATCGTGCTCGCGCGCTCCGCCTTCCATCACTCGGCGAACTACCGCTCCGCGACGATCCTCGGCCGCGCGTCGGTCGTCGCGTGCGACGCGGAGAAGCTGCGCGCGCTGGAGGCCTTCAGCGAGCACGTCGTCCCCGGGCGCTGGGAGCACGTGCGCCCGCCCAACCGCAAGGAGCTCAAGGCGACGCAGGTGCTGGCGCTGGCGCTGGACGAGTCGTCGGCGAAGATCCGCAGCGGCCCGCCGGCCGACGACGACGAGGACATGGACCGCGACGTCTGGGCGGGCGTGCTGCCGCTGGCGCTGCAGGTGCTCGCCCCGCTGCCCGACGCGCAGCTCGCCGCGGAGGTCGCGCTGCCCGACCACGTGGCCGGCTGGAACGCCGCCCGCCGCCCCGGCTCGCGTTGACCGCTTCACGCGCGCGTGCATCGCGAGCGCGATGCGGGGGTCGTGGCAGCTTCGGGGCGTCATGCGCCCGAACGCGCCACCCCGCTTGATCCGCTCGGCCGCACCGCCGGCGGGGCGCTAGCGTGCACGCCGTGGCCGCGACCTGCCGGATCCTGCTCGTCTCCGGCAGCCTGCGCGCGCGTTCGACGAACAGCGCGCTGCTGCGCACGGCCCGCTCGGTCGCGCCGGCGCACGTCGAGGCCGCGATGTACGACGGGCTCGGGACCCTCCCCCACTTCAACCCCGACGACGACCCCGAGGGCGGGCCCGTGCACCCGGCCGTCGCGGATCTTCGCGCGCAGATCGCCGCCGCCGACGCGCTGCTGTTCTGCACGCCGGAGTACGCCGGCGCGCTTCCCGGCTCGTTCAAGAACCTGCTCGACTGGACCGTCGGCGGCGGCGAGACGTACGGCATGCCCGTCGGCTGGGTCAACGTCTCCGGGCCGGCATCGCCGACCGGCGCCGCCGGCGCGCACGGATCGCTGCGCGCGGTGCTGACCTACACCGGCACGGACATCGTCGAGGCCGCGTGCGTGCGCGTGCCGGTCGCGCGCGGCGCCGTCGGGCCCGATGGCGAGATCGACGACCCGGCCGTGCGCACCGCGGCCGCCGCCGTGCTGGCGACGCTCGCCGAGCACGTCGCCGTCGGGAGCGCGCCCTGAGCCACGGGCGCCGCTCGCAGCACTATCCTGCGCACATGGGTGAGCTTGCCGTGCGCCGCGACGGCGCCTTCTACGGCGTCACGATCCGTGCCGTGCTGGACTCGGGGGCGACGGCGCCGCTGTTCGTCGCGATCCGCGCCGAGCGCGTCGAGTGGCAGGATCCCAACGACCCGTCCGCCGGACCCGACGGCTGGATCCGCAGCACGTCCGCGCCGGCCGTCGAGGCCGAGCTGGAGCTGTACTTCACGCGCGACAAGGTCCATGCCCGCGCGCTCGAGCAGCT
>JAWVGK010000112.1:0-2999 GCA_033855155.1 Solirubrobacteraceae bacterium
CCCGGGCTACGGGCGCTCGCAGTGGGACTCGACCTCGTGGCGCTCGCGCGAGGAGCTCGCGGCGATGCTCGGCGCCGTGCGCGCCGCGCGCCCGCACGCCGCCAAGGACGTCTCGATGGCCGGCGTCGTCGGCACGACCGCGATGCTCGCCGAGGCCTCGGGCTGCGGCGCCGAGCTCGACGTCGCCGCGATCCCGCGACCGCACGCGATCGCCGCCGGCGACTGGCTGACGTGCTTTCCGGGCTTCGCGATGGTCACCGCGGACGCACCGTCGGCGCCGCCGCTGCCCGCCGGCGCCGCGACGAGCGAGCGCTGCGGCCGGCTGACGGCCGAGCCGGGCGTGCGCCTGCGCTGGCCCGACGGACGCGTCACCACGATCCTCGCCGAGTCCGCCGTCACCGGCCTCGGCCCAGCCGACCAGGAGATCCCACGATGCCCGAGTTGACCATCGCCGCCGCCGCCGCGCCCTTCGGCCGCAACATGGATGCGTGCTTCACGACGATCGCGAAGCTGCTCGACGACGCCCGTGCCGTCGGCGCGGGCCTCGTGATCCTGCCCGAGGCCGCGCTCGGCGGCTACGTCGCGTCGCTACACGAGGAGGGCGTCGAACCTCCCCCGGCGCTCGACCCCGAGGGCCCGCATCTGCGGCTCGTCATGCGCCTCGCCCGCGAGCTCGTCGTCTGCGTCGGCTTCTTCGAGGACGGCGGCGACGGACTGCGCTACAACGTCGCGGCGTGCGTCAGCGGCGACGGCCTGCACGGGCTGCACCGCAAGGTCCACATGCCGCTGCGCGAGGGGCGCATGACGACGCCGGGCGACAGCATCGCGGCGTTCGACACGCCGGTCGGCCGGATCGGCATGCTCATCTGCTACGACAAGGCGTTCCCGGAGGCGGCGCGCACGCTCGCGCTGGACGGCGCGCAGGTGATCGCGACGATGTCCGCGTGGCCGTCGAGCGCGACGGCGGCGGCGGAGAAGCTCACCGACGACCGCCAGTGGCGCCGCGCCGAGCTGTGGGACCGGGCGCGCGCGGCGGAGAACTCGATGATCGTCGCGTCGGCGAACCAGACGGGGACGTTCGGCTCGCTGCGCTTCCTCGGCGGCGCGCGCATCGTCGAGCCCGGCGGCGACGTCGTCGCGGCGACCGGCACGCAGCCGGGGCTGGCGGTGGCGTCGTTCGACCTCCACGCGACGCTCGCCCACGCGCGCCGCGCGCTGTCGCCGATCCGCGACCTGCGCCCCGACGTCTACCGCGCGGCCGAGCCGCTCGTGGCCGCCTGATGGCGCTCCCGCAGCGCGTCCCGGTCGCGATCGTCGGCGGCGGGCAGGCCGGCCTGTCGATGAGCTGGAACCTCACGCGGCTGGGCATCGAGCACGTCGTGCTCGAGCGCTCGCACGCGTTCCATGCCTGGCATCACGAGCGCTGGGACGCGTTCACGCTCGTGACGCCGAACTTCCAGTGCCGCCTGCCGGGCCATCCCTACGACGGCGCCGAGCCCGAGGGCTTCATGGTCAAGGACGACATCCTCGCCTACCTCGACGGCTTCCTGCGCGAGCTCGACCCGCCGCTGCACGAGGGCGTGACCGTGACGCGCCTGTCGGGCGGCGACGACGACGGCGGGTTCGTGCTCGAGACGACGGCGGGCGAGCTGTGCGCCGAGCGGGTCGTGCTCGCCGTCGGCGGCTACCACACGCCGTGGGCGCCGCCGAAGGTCGACGCGGCGATCCCGGTGGGGATCGTGAAGCTGCACTCCAACGCCTACCGCAACCCGGCCGCGCTGCCCGAGGGCGCGGTGCTCGTCGTCGGCACCGGCCAGTCGGGCGCGCAGATCGCCGAGGACCTGCACCTCGCCGGGCGCAAGGTGCACCTCTGCCTCGGCGACGCCCCGCGGGTCGCGCGGCGCTACCGCGGGCGCGACGTCGTTGCGTGGCTGGAGGACATGGGCCACTACGACCTGCCGATCGAGCAGCACCCCGAGGGCAACGACGCGCGCAAGGAGGCCAACCACTACGTCACCGGCCGCGACGGCGGGCGCGACCTGGACCTGCGCGCGTTCGCGGCGGACGGCATGAGCCTGCACGGCCTGCTGCTGGCCGTCGAGGGCGGCGTCGCGACGTTCGCCGACGACCTGCGCGAGAACCTCGACGCGGCCGACGCGACCTACGACCGCATCAACGCCGGCATCGACCGCTGGATCGACGAGCACGGCATCGAGACCGCCGCGGGCCCGTCGGTCTACGAGCCGGTCTGGCAGCCGCCGCCGGGTCCGCCCGTGCCGCTGGACCTGGCGGCCGCCGGCATCACCTCGGTCGTGTGGTGCACCGGCTTTCGTCCCGACTGGTCATGGGTCGACGTCCCGCTGCTCGACGCCGGCGGCTACCCCGAGCACGAGCGCGGCGTCGTCACGCGCACGCCCGGCCTGTTCGTGCTCGGCCTGCCGTGGCTGCACACGTGGGGCTCGGGCCGCTTCGCCGGCGTGGCGCGCGACGCCGAGCACCTCGCGGCGCGGATGCTGGTGGCGGCGCCGTGTCAGGCGGGGTACGGGTCGTCGGCCGAGTCGCCGCCGGTGACCGTGTCGTAGCTGCCGTTCTGACAGCTCGGGCACGGCGGCAGGTGCTGGGTCGACTGCACGTCGAGCTCGTAGCCGCAGTTCGTGCAGCGGTAGGTCCCTGCGGAGACGTCGCTTCCGGACGGCACGGGGTCAGCCATCTCGTTCCTCCGATCGATGGGCGTTGGCGCCCTGCGGCTACCCGCATCCCGCAGCGGCGGAAGCGCGCTGTTCTCAGCAGATCATGCCCGCGCCGACGGTGTCGTTCGTCGTCTCGTCGATGAGGATGAACGAGCCCGTCGCGCGGTTGCGCTCGTAGGGATCGAAGGCCAGCGGCTTGGACGTGCGCAGGCGCACGCGGCCGATGTCGTTGAGGCCGAGCTCGCCGACGGCGCCGTCGGGCGTCAGCGTGTGCACGTCGACGCGGTCGACGACCTCGTCGACGATCGC
>JAWVGK010000113.1:0-33078 GCA_033855155.1 Solirubrobacteraceae bacterium
GCTGCGGCACGGCCCCGCTCGACGAGCGCGCGCCACGCCGCCGGATCGCGCACGCGGTAGGCCTGCGCGCGCAGCTGCGTCAGGCCGTCGAGCGAGACGAGGTCGATCTCGCGGCGGACGTACGGGCCCGATCCGTCCTCGCCGTCGTAGCTCTCGAGGCGATCGATGACGCGCAGCCCGTCGGCGTCGACGAGGTACACGTCGCCCTCGGCGTGCAGCGCACCGACCTCCGGCACGAGCAACGCCATGCGGTGCAGCATGTTGCAGCCTGGGTTGGCGCACCCCGGCTGGTGTGGGACGACCACCGCGAACGCGTCACGGGTGCGAAAGCGACCTCGCGGCTCGCCGAGCACCTCGCTCATGTCGGCGTGGTTGGACAGCCCCCGCTGCAGCGTTCCGTAGGCGAAGTAGTGGATGTCGCGTGCCATCGGTGCACCCCCGACTGCGCTCACAGCGTACCCGCGTGCCCTGTGCACATCCGGTCGTCGCCGCCGTTCGCGTTGTCGTAGGACCGGCGACGTTCTACTGTGACTCGATGCAGTCATCGCCTCCCAGCCTGACGTACAGCCAGCTGTCGATCGGCTTGCGGATGATCCTGATCTTCACCCTGATCGGCTCCTGCGCCGGTGCGTCAAACAACTCCGTCACGGATCACGGCGCCAGCGACAACGAGGTCCAGCTGCTCGGCGAGAAGATCACGAATCTCGATGCGCAGGTTAGACAACTGCGCCGCGAGGTCCGCCGCACGCGCTGAGCCTCGCCTGGTTCCGGCGAATCCGGTGACGCCGTGCGGCTACGGCGTCGTCTTCGCGGGTGGCGGCGGTGGCGGCTGCGTCGTTGTGGAGGTCGTCTTCGTCGGCGTCGTCGAGGTGGGCGTGGTGCGCGTGGGCGTCGTGGTCTGCGTCGTGGAGGTGGGCGTGGTGCGCTTGGGCGTCGTGGCGGTGGCCGGCGTCGTCGCCGTGGAGGTGGTCGATGCGGGGGTCGTCGTGGTCTTGGGGGTCGTCGATGCGGGGGCCGTCGCGGTCCTGGAGGTCGTCGATGCGGGGGCCGTGGTGGTCTTGGGCTTGGGCGTCGTCGCCGTCGTCGCGGTGGTCGCCGCCGTCGTGGTCACCGCCGGCGGCGTGACCGGCGCGGCGGTCGTGACCGCGGCCGGCGTCGTCGAGGCCGGCGCGCTGCCGTCGTCGGTGAGCTTCACGAAGGCGAAGGCGAGCATCGCGCCGGCGAGCAGCACGATCGCCGCGATCGCGACCGTCGGCAGCTGCCAGTTCGGCGTCTGCGCCAGCCGCGTGCGCGCGGGCGCCCCGCATTCCAGGCACCAGTCCTGCTCGGGTCCGACCGTCGCCGAGCAGCGCGGACAGCGCAGGGAGCCGGCCTCCGGGAGCGGTGGGGTCCCGGGCGCCGGCGGCTGTGTGCTCACGACCGCGCGCCGTCGCTCGCCGGCGGCAAGCTCACGGCGCGTCGGGCGGGCGGAGGATCTCGGTCGGCTCCGAGTCGGGCGCGGCGTCCGCGTCACCCGCCCGCGAGCGTGGCGGACCCGCATCCCCGTCGACCGCCGGCGCCCGCGTGGGCGCGGAACCCGGCGGGATCGACGGCGCCCGCGACGGCGCCGCACCCGGCGGGACAGACGGCGCCCGCGACGGCGCCGCACCCGGAGGGGCCGCCGGCGCCCGCGATGAACCAGCACCCCCGCCGACAGCCGAAGACCGTGGCGGCGCGCTGGCGTCGTCCGCCGGCGCCGCGGCGCCGGGCGCGATCGCGGTCGCGGCGGCCGGCTGCTCGACGGGCAACGGCGGGGCCTGCGGTGGCGCGGCGATCGCGCCGCCCACCTCGCCCATCGCCTGCGGGCCGCCGATCTGCAACCCGCAGCGCGGGCAGAAGTGGTCCTCGCTGGCGTGCAGCGCGCCGCAGCGCGGGCACGACGACAGCCCGGGCTCGCGCAGCTCGTGGATCGGGCGGCGGTCGTCGAGCACCCGCTCGAGTGCGCGCAGCTCGTGGTCGACGGCCGCGAGCGCGCCGAGCTTCGCCTCGACGAGATCGGGCCGGTCGCGCTCGAAGCGGCGCATGTCGAAGATCAGGCCGCCGACGTCGCGAAACGCGAGCTCGCGCGCCCGGCGCAGGTAGCGCAGCCGCCGCCGCAGTCTGCCGCGGTCGCGGAAGCTCGCCGTGCCGGCCGTCTCGACGACCTCCGCGACGGGAGCGCCGTCGCCCGCGCCGAGGGCCGCCGGCTGCGATTCCTGCGCGCGCTTGCCCCACGGCAGGCCCTTGCGTCCCGGGCGTGGGCGACGCAGACCGGCCGCCGGCCGGGGCATGTGGCCGGCGCTACCGTGGCTCGAGGAGCCGGAGGCGCGTCGGCGGAAGATGCGCTGCATCAGTCCGGTCATGGCGAAGGGGCCCCGAGCTACGGCTCAGTCGGTGCCTCGGCGGCGGAGTATAGAGGCGGCGGCGGACCGCCCGAGACCAGCCAGCGCCAGGCGGTGGCGACGCGCTGCGCCAGCGCGGCGGCGGAATAGCCCTGCGCCCGCGCGCGTCCGGCGATCCGCGGATCGCTCGCCGCGAGGTGCGGCGCCAGCGCCGTGCGCCAGAGTTGCAGGTCCCATTCCGCACACAGCGCGCCGGAGATCCCGTCGAGCGCCTCGGCGTGCACCCCCGTCGGGCGCGCCAGCACCGGCACGTCGCAGGCCAGCGCCTCAAGGCAGGCGAGGCCGAAGGTCTCCCAGTCGGCGGGGCAGACGACGGCGTTGGCGGCGTTCATCCACAGCGGGACCTCGTCGGTCGGCGTCGAGCCGAGCGTCAGCAGCTGCGCGTCGTCGCCGGCGAGCTCGCGCGCGCGATCGACGCGCTTGACCGGCCGCGCCGGGTCGTAG
This sequence comes from Solirubrobacteraceae bacterium, assembly GCA_033855155.1. GTDB lineage: Bacteria > Actinomycetota > Thermoleophilia > Solirubrobacterales > Solirubrobacteraceae > CADCVQ01. Next base: position 2,865 of record JAWVGK010000113.1, read on the forward strand.
GGGAACAGCAGGTAGCGCCCGTCGGGGTCGAGGCCGAGCTGCGCCCGCGCGGCGCGCCGGTCGATCGGTCGGAAGCGGTCGACGTCGATGCCGCACGGCAGGATCGCGATCGGCCGCCCCGCGCCCGCCCGCGGGACGTCGGCCGCGAAGCCCGCCGACGGCGTGCCGACGAGGTCCATGCGACCGAGCGCCGCCGCCGTGATCCTGCGCGAGCGCGGGTGGTAGACGTCGTTGCCGTGCAGCGTGACGAGCCGCTTGTCGGCGGCGACGACGAGCGCGGGCCACGCCGTCAGGCCGAAGTGCGCGTGCACGACGTCGAAGCGCTCGCCGCCGAAGCGTCGGCGCAGGTCGGCGCCCGCGCGCAACAGGCTGCGCGGCCCCGGTCCGAAGGCGTGCACCTGCACGTCGAGATCTTCGATGCGCTGCAGCTCGCGAACCTGGTCGCGGACGAAGCCGCCGAGCGCCGGGCGGGCGGGTGAGGGGTACATGTTCGTGACGACGAGCGCGCGGAGCACGTGCAGGCGCAGGTTCACAGAGTCGGCACACGTTCGCGTCGAAGTCGTTGCATCTGCGTCTGGTTTCGGCACACCTCGAAGCGCACCATCGGGGGCACACCGAACCCGACGCCGGGAGGCGCAGATGCCGTATCGAACGATGGGCTGGATCCACGCAAACGCCGCGCGCGTGTGGCGCGAGCACGGCGGTCAGGGCACCGTCGAGTACGTCGGCCTGATGCTGCTGCTCGCGACGCTGCTGACGGGCGTCGTCGCGGCCGCGGGCGGGCTGCGCGGCGGCGGCATCGCCCAGGAGGTCGTCAAGACGCTGAAGAGCGCGATCTCCGACGTCGCCAAGGCGAAATGAGCGCCTTCGGAGCACGCGCCTCGCGTGCGCCGCCCGGCGCCGTGCCGGACGCCGGCCGTCGGACGCAGGTCGCAGGTCGCCGCGTGACGCTCGCGCCCGGCGCATCAGCCTGCCGTGGGCCCTGCGAATTCGACGGGCTCGCGCCACGGTGGTGGTGGCGTCCAGCGCGCCGCCCGGCTGGGGCTGGCTGCCACGCCGAACTCCTCCTTGAGATCTTCGGGAATCGCGTAGTGCATGACGCGCCCGTGCGTCAGCGAGCTGAGCTCGAGGCGGCTCGTGAGGTTGCCGACGCGATCGATCAGCCATGCCGGAACCGGCCCGCGGTCCTCGAGGCTCTCGAGCGCTCCGAGGACGCGCGGTATCGCCTTGGCTGCGGAGTCCCACGGCGACGTGGGCACCTCGAGCCAGTCGGCGACGGTGTCGCCGACGAGATAGCGGATCATCGCCGCAACGATCGGATCGAAGAACGTCCCCGGCACGACTTCCTCGTACAGGTCGATGAGCTGGCGGGTGAGGTGCGCTCCCTCGGGCGACGGTCCCATGTAGCGCGTCATGTAGAGGTCCGAGAACGCGCGAGCCGAGGCCAGATCCGGTGGAGCGGCCGTTTGGTCGCAGCCGAGGATCGCCCCCACGACGCGCCACGCGTAGTAGTACGCCTCCGCACCTTCCTCGGTCATGTGGATGCCCAGGCGATGCATCGCGTCCAGCACTTGGATCGAGAACATCATCTGTCCCCCGATCATGTCCTCCTGGCAGATCGGGACGCCCTGCCTCGCCTGGTCCCAAGTTGGCTGGAGGCGGAGGTGGCGGCGGATCGTGGCATGCAGCAGCCGCACCTTCTGCGCTGCGGGGATGAATCGACCACCGGCTTCGAAGGCGTCGGGCTGCATGAGATAGACGGTGAACTGGCCCGTCTCCGCCATGCGCCGCGACGGGTAGTCCAGCGCGTGCGTCGCGCTGAGGAGCTTCGCGACGTGCGGGATCGCGTAGCACGCGGGCATCGCGTGAAACGACAGCGCGGTCGAGACGTGGACGTCGTTGTCGAGGAAGAACACACGCGCGCGCTCGATCACCTCCCAATCGACCCAGTCGGGCGGACGCGAGGTTGTCTGGAGGTACTCACGCGCGACGTCGGGCATTGCCTCGGGTAGATCCTGTCCCGTCTGGGTGAACCAGCGCATGAGGGCGTTGAACTTCGCCACCTCGCCGCGGTCGAACAGCGTCGCCACGGTCGCGTCCGCGAGCTCGTCGCCGTGTTGGCGCAGCGCGTCCATCGACTCGAGTGTGTAGTGCATGGTGCCTCCGTCTCGTCCTGGTCAGTGGTCGCTTTCGATGACGGTCGACGCGAGCGACGCGAGCGCCTCGGCCACGGCGCTGGGCAGCCGCGCGTTCTCGAGCGCGGTGCGCGCACAGGTCGCACGCTCGGCGATCATCTCCTCGATGCGCGCGCGTGCTCCGACGCGCTCGAGGATCTCGCGAACCGCGCTGAGGTCGTCGGAGCCCAGACCGGAGCGGCCGAGCCGGCGCACCAACTCCGTGCGGTCGTCGCCGCCCGCCCGCGCGAGCGCGATCGCGAAGAGCGCCGTCGGCTTGCTGCCGGAGATGTCGTCGAGATTGGACTTGCCGGTGCGGCGAGGGTCGCCGAAGACCCCGAGCAGGTCGTCGTGCAGTTGAAACGCCTCGCCCATCGGCAGGCCGTAGTCCGTGAACGACGTCAACAGCCGCAGCGGACCGCCGCCGAGCGTCGCCCCGATGTGCAGCGGCCGCTCGACGGTGTACTTCGCGGTCTTGAAGTGGATGATCTGCATCGATCCCTCGACTCGTGGGGGGCTGCCGGTGCGCATGATCTCCAGGCACTCGCCGGCCACCAGCTCGCGCGCGAGCACGGACCACAACGGCGTCGTACGAGCGAGGAACGCGCGGGGCAGGCCGCAGGAGACGAACAGCTGGCCCGCCCAGGTCATCAGCAGGTTCCCGACGACCATCGCCAGTCCGGCGGCGGCACCCTCGTTGCCGTCGTCGTCAGCGACCGCAGACCGCAGCGCGACGTGGGCCGTGGGTGCGCCACGCCGCGTGCCACTGCCGTCGATGATGTCGTCGTGCACGACGGCGGCCGCATGGACGAGCTCCATCGCTGCGCAGGCACGCAGCGCGGCGAGGCTGTCGGGCTGTCCGCAGGATCGCCAGCCGAGGTAGCAGAACGTCGCCCGCAGGCGCTTGCCGTTCGAAACGCTGACGCGCAGCTGATCGGCGACTGGCGTGAGGTCCGGGTGGATCTGCGTCAGGTACGACGTCTCCTCGCGCACGAACCCGTCGAGTACTTCGTCGACGCGGGCCTTGAACTCGGCCTGGTCGTGCATCGCTGCTGGTCAGCGTGCGCGTGTTTGCCTGGCGAGAACCTCCAGGTGAGGCGGATCGGCCTCAGGCAGGCGACGCTCGAGTGCCAGCGCCCCGCGAGCTTTCAGATCACCGTGACCTTCGCGCATGAGCTCGCGCAGGTCCGATCGCTTGACGACGTCCTCGACGGGGCGCAGGGCGCGCCGCAGCTGGCGCGCGGCGAGACTGACGGCGAGGTCGGCCGCGCCCGCCACCGTCAGCACGATCTGGTCGACCGCGCCTTCACGATCGCTGCGCCCGTCAGACACTCCATCGACCCCCGTAGATGAACCGTTTTCGTGAGCGTACCACCAGCACGCGCACCTCCAGCGAACCTTCAGGACGATGTTCGTACGAGGCTCGTCGCGCGGCTACCCCGGCAGCGCCGGTGCTCTGGCCGCCCCGGCCCATCCGGCGGCGTCTGGGAACATGCGCATCCCGTGCTCCGCCTCCCGCAGCCCACCGCCCCGATCGGGGTCTTCGACTCCGGCGTGGGCGGGCTGACCGTCCTGCACGAGCTGCTCGTCGCGCTGCCGCAGGAGGACTTCCTGTACCTCGGCGACTCCGCGCGCTTTCCGTACGGCGACCGCAGCGCGGCGCAGCTGCGCGCGTTCTCGCGGCAGATCGCCGACGTGCTGCTCGAGCGCGGCGTGAAGCTCGTCGTCGTGGCCTGCAACTCGGCGACGTCGAGCGCGATCGAGGACCTGCCGCTGCACGTCGCGTCGCGGGGGTACGCCGTCGACGTGATCGGGGTGGTGGGGCCGGAGTCCAACCTCGCCGTCGCGCGCACGAGCAACGGGCGCATCGGCGTGCTCGCGACGCCGGCGACGATCGCCAGCCGCGCCTACGAACGGGCGGTGCTGGCGGCCGACTCGCTCGTGCGCCTGACGAGCGTCGCCTGCCCGCAGCTCGCGCAGATCAGCCAGACCGGCGCGCCGATCACCGAGCGCGACGTCGACCTCGCCCGCGGCTACTGCGCGCCGCTGCGCGAGGCCGGCGTCGACACCGTGATCCTCGGCTGCACGCACTACCCGTTCGTGCGGCCGCTGCTGCAGCGCCTGCTCGGCCCGCACGTCTCGCTCGTGACGTCGGGGACCGCGATCGCGCGGCGCGTCGGGCATGCGCTCGCGCTGCGCGACCTCGCGACGCCGGACGCCGAGGCCGAGGGCGCCTACGGCTTCCTGTGCACCGGCGACGCCGCCGCGTTCGCCGAGATCGGCTCGCGCTTCCTGCAGCTGCCGATGGGCGAGGTCCACCACGTCGAACTCCCCGCTCACCTGGAGGCACTCGCATGACGACGCTCGACGAACGCCAACGCTCCTACGGACGCAGCGCCGACGGCCTGCGTCCGACGACGATCCAGCCGCACTTCGTCAAGCCCGCGACGGGCTCGGCGCTCATCACGCAGGGCGAGACGCGCGTCATCTGCACGGCGTCGGTGCAGGAGAGCGTGCCGCGCTGGATGAGCGGCCGCGGCAGCGGCTGGCTGACGGCCGAGTACGGGATGCTGCCCGCGTCGACCGGCGATCGCAAGCCGCGCGACGTCACGAAGGGCCGTCCCGACGGGCGCACGGTCGAGATCCAGCGCCTGATCGGGCGCTCGCTGCGCGGCGTCGTCGACTTCGCGGCGCTCGGCGAGCGCACGATCTACCTCGACTGCGACGTCCTGACCGCGGACGGCGGCACGCGCTGCGCGTCGATCACCGGCGCGTTCGTCGCCCTCGACCTCGCCTGCCGCAAGCTCGTCGGCGACGGCCTGCTCGAGCGCTCGCCGCTGAACGGGACGGTCGCTGCGATCTCGGCCGGCATCGTCGACGGCATCCCGTTGCTGGACCTCGACTACTCCGAGGACTCGACCGCCGAGGTCGACGCGAACGTCGTCATGACCGGCGAGGGCGGGCTGATCGAGGTGCAGGCGACGGCCGAGCGCACGCCGCTGTCGCGCGCGCACCTCGACAAGCTGCTGGCGCTCGCGCAGGGCGGCATCGAGCGGCTGCGAGCGGTCCAGGCCGGCGCGGTGCAGTGACGACGCTCGTCCTCGCGACCCGCAACGCCCACAAGGCGCGCGAGCTCGCGACGCTGCTGGCGCCGCACGACGTCGCGGCGCTGCCCGACGACGTCGAGCTTCCGCCCGAGACCGGCGAGACGTTCCTCGACAACGCGATCGACAAGGCGCGGGCGGCGGCGCTCGCGACCGGGATGGCGGCGATCGCCGACGACTCCGGCATCGAGTCGGCGGCGCTCGGCGGCGCGCCCGGCGTGCGCTCGGCGCGCTTCGCGGGCGAGCGCGCCTCCGACGAGGCCAACCTCGCCAAGCTGCTGCGCGAGGCGCCGCCGGGGTCGGCGCTCGCGTACGTCTGCGCGCTCGTGCTCGTGCGCCCCGACGGCGAGCTGCAGCACGCCGTGCAGGCGCGCTGCACGGGAACGCTCGCCGCCCGCCCGCGCGGCGACGGCGGCTTCGGCTACGACCCCGCGTTCCTGCCCGACGACCTGCCCGACGGGCGCACGATGGCCGAGCTGCGACCCGCCGAGAAGGACGCGATCAGCCATCGCGGCCGCGCGGCGCGCGAGCTGCTCGCGCTCTTGGACGCGGGCGCGTGAGGCCGTGACCGGCGCGCGCTGATGGCCGGTCCGCTGATCGCGTCGAGCCCCGCCGGCAGCGGCGTCAAGACGCGTGCGGCCGCGCTGTCGATCGCCTCCAACTCGATCCTCATCCTGCTGAAGATCACCGCCGGCGCGATCACGGGCTCGGTCGCGATCATCACCGAGGCGATGCACTCGTCGGTCGACCTGATCGCGTCGGTCGTCGCCTACGTGTCGGTGCGCACCGCCGACAAGCCCGCCGACGCCGAGCATCCCTACGGCCACGACAAGATCGAGAACCTCGCCGCCGCGATCGAGGCGATGCTGATCCTCGTCGGCGCCGGCGTGATCGTGTTCGAGTCCGTGCGGCGGCTGTCGAGCGGCGCCCAGGTGCACTCGCTCGGCGTCGGCATCGGCGTGATCGCGTTCTCGGTGCTCGCGAACGTCGTCGTCTCGACGGTCCTCGCCCGTCGCGCGCGCGAGACCGACTCGCCGGCGCTCGAGGCCGATGCCGCGCACCTGCGCACGGACGCCGCCACCTCGGCGGCGGTGCTCGTCGGGCTGCTGCTCGTCGAGCTCACCGGCGCCGCCTGGCTGGATCCCCTGATCGCGCTGAGCGTCGCGGGCGCGATCGTCTACGCCGGGATCAAGCTGCTGCTGCGCGCCTCGCGCGTGCTCGTCGACGAGGCGCTGCCGCCCGAGGAGCTCGACGCCGTCCGCGAGGCGATCGAGCTGTTCGGGCCGCGCGGCGTGCGCGGCTACCATAAGCTGCGCGCCCGCCGGGCCGGCTCGCGGCGCTACGTCGACCTGCACGTGCAGTTCGCCGGCGGCACGACGCTCGAGGTCGCGCACGCGACCGCGCACCAGCTGCAGGACGCGATTCGCGAGCGGCTGCGGGGCGCCGACGTGCTAATCCACCTCGAGCCCGAGGCGAGCCTGCATCCGGGAACGGAGCTCGAGCTGCACTGACCGCGCTCGTGCGCGACTTGCTTGTCGACCGGAAGCGGTGCAATGCTCTGCGGGTCAGGTCGGGCGTCGCGGAGGAGTGGGGCATCTCCTGTGGGCGTCCGGCAGAGCAAGGTCAGTCCTGGTTGACGGCTCCGCGCGCGCAACGGCGGTTTCGGCGACTGGGGCGCTGCAAGTACGTGCGGTACGACCTGGGGAGAGCAATCGATCCAACCAGGGAGTCAGATGCTCGGAGTTGTGCAGATCGACCGTCAACGCGCGGGGCGCCGCGGATGGCAGCCGCATGAGCATGCGGGCCCGCCGAACGAGAGCGACCTCTTCGCACGCTCGCGCAACGGCGACTGCGACGCGCGCGAGCGGCTCGTCGAGAGCTTCCTGCCGCTGGCGACGCGCCTGGCGCGCCGCTACGAGCGCTCCGGCGAGCCGATCGACGATCTCGAGCAGGTCGCGTCGATCGGGCTGATCAAGGCCGTCGACAGCTTCGACCCCGATCGTGGCGCGGCGTTCGGCGCCTACGCGGTGCCGATGATCCTCGGAGAGATCCGCCACCACTTCCGCGACCACACCTGGGTCGTGCACGTGCCCAGCCAGATGCGCGAGCTGACGTTGCGCGTGCTGCGAGCGGTCGGGCCGCTGACCGAGCTGCTGCAGCGCGAGCCGTCCGTGCGCGAGATCGCCGCCGCGATCGGCGCGACGCCCGAGGAGGTCCTCGCCGCGCTGGACGCCAGCGGCGCGCGGCGGGCGCTGTCGTTCGCCGACCCGCGCCGCAGCCGCCGCGGCGAGGATCGGCCGGTCGCGACGCTCGGCGACGCGGCGGGCTTTCGCGAGGAGGGGTTCGCGCGGGCGGAGGACCGCGCGGTGCTCGCGTCGCTGCTGCGCACGCTGACCGCGCGCCAGCGCATCGTGCTGTACCTGCGCTTCGACCACGACATGACGCAGGAGCAGATCGCGGCCGTCGTCGGGCTCAGCCAGATGCACGTCTCGCGGATCATCCGCGAGGCGCTCGACGTCATGCGTTCGTCGGCCGGGACGTCGCCGGAGTGGCGCGTCAGCGCAGGTTGATCGCGGCGCACGCGCCGACCGCGATCGCCAGCGCGCCGTAGCCGTTGTAGCCCGAGACGAACAGCAGCAGCGCCGTGATCAGCGCGGCGGCGACCGTCACGAGCCACGCGATGCGTTGCAGGGGCACGCGCGCATCCTCCCCGATCGGCACCCGTCCGGTCGCGCTGGTAGCTTCGATCGGTCCTTTCCTGCCGCTCGAAGGAGCCATCCGTTGTGACGAAGTCCCAGCTCGTCGACGCAATCTCCGCCCGAACGGGCCTCACGAAGAAGCAGTCAGCGGCCGCCATCGATGCCGCACTCGAGACGATGGAGGACGTGCTCGGCCGCGGGGGCGAGGTGACGCTCGCCGGCTTCGGCAAGTTCGGCGTCGTCGAGCGCGGCCCGCGCAAGGGCATCCACCCCCGCACGGGCGAGACGATGGACATCGCGGCGACGATCGTCCCGCGCTTCACCGCCGGCTCGAACCTCAAGCAGTCCGTGCGCAAGGAGCCGCGCCCGGACCGCGTGTGACCTTCGCCGATCGGCTCGCCGGGCGCGTCGCGGCCCGCGAGTCGCAGATCGTCCTCGGCCTGGACCCCGATCCGTCGCGGCTGTGGCCGGAGGCGCTTGAGCGCGCGCCGGCGCAGGGGGCGCCCGCGCAGCGTGCCGCGACGGCCGTGCGAGCGCACTGCCTCGCGCTCGTCGACGCCGCCGGTCAGGCCTGCGTCGCCGTCAAGCCGCAGCTGGCCTGCTTCGAGCGCCTCGGCGCCGCGGGCTGGGAGGCGTTGCAGGCGGTCGTCGACCATGCCCGCGCGGCCGGGCTGCTCGTGATCGCCGACGCCAAGCGCGGCGACATCGACGTCTCCGCGGCCGCCTACGCGCAGGCGCTCGTCGGCGCCACGCCGACGCCGTTCGGCGACGCCGCGGGCCTCGGAGCCGACGCCTTCACCGCTAACCCGCTGCTCGGCGTCGACGCGCTCGAGCCGCTGGTCGCCGGCGCTCGCGCGGCCGGCGCGGGCATCTTCGTGCTCGTGCGCACGAGCAACCCGGGCGCCGCCGACGTCGAGGACCTCGAGCTGCGCGGCGGTGGCCGCGTGTGGGAGCGGCTGGCGGCGATCGTCGCCCGCCTCGCCGGGCCCGGCGACGGCCTCAGCGAGATCGGCGCGGTCGTCGGCGCGACGCGGCCCGAGCACGTCGCGCGGATGCGCGAGCTGATGCCGCGCGCGCCGTTCTTGCTGCCGGGCATCGGCGCGCAGGGCGGGCGCGTCGAGGATCTCGCGCCGGCGTTCGCGATCGGCAGGGCCGGCGGGCTGGTCAGCGCGTCGCGATCGATCGCGCGCGCGCACGAGCAGCGCGGGAGCACGCCGCGCGACGCCGCCCGCGCCGAGGCCGAGCGACTGCGCGAGGCAGCCTGGTCGCTGGCGTGAGGCGCGTGCGCCGGTGGCGTCCGTATGCTCTCGCCCCGATGTCGCAGGCGCAAAGGATCGTCCGCTGGACGCTGCCCACACTCCTGCTCACGCTGGCGGTCGCGGTTCTCGCGACCGGCGCGACGGTCGCTGCCGCGCAGCCCCGTGCTCCCGCGGTGCAGGCGAAGTCGGCGATCCTCGTCGAGGCATCGACGGGCGACGTGGTGTTCTCCAAGAACGCCCGCCAGCGGCGCTCGATCGCGTCGACGACGAAGCTCATGACGGTGCTCGTCGCGCTCGAGCACTCCGACCTCGACGACATCCTCAGCGCCGGCAGCTATCCCGCCGCGCCGGGCGAGTCGCAGGTCGGCCTGCGCCCCGGCGAGCGCATGAGCGTCCGCGACCTGCTGCGCGCGGCCCTGCTGCCGAGCGCCAACGACGCCGCCGCCGCGCTCGCTGCCGGCACGCTGGGCTCGACACAGGCGTTCGTCGCCGAGATGAACCGCCGCGCGATGGCGCTCGGCCTGCGCGACACGCACTACGCGACCCCGGTCGGCCTCGACGTGCCCGGCAACTACTCCAGCGCGCGCGACCTCGCGAAGCTCGCCGTCCGCCTGCGCGGCTACGAGTTCTTCCGCCGCACGACCGACCTGCCGAGCGCGACGCTGCGCAGCGGCTCGCGCACGCGCGTCGTCGTCAACCGCAACACGCTCGTGCGCCGCGTGCCGGAGGTCAACGGGGTGAAGACCGGGCATACGAGCCGCGCCGGCTTCGTGCTCGTCGGATCCGCGACCCGCGCCGGCGTGACGGTCGTCAGCGTCGTGCTCGGCGAGCCGAACGAGCGCGCCCGCGACGCCGACTCGCTCGCGCTGCTGCGCTACGGGCTGAGCTCCTACGAGGCGACGACGCCGCTGGCCGCGGGGCGCGTCGTCGGCAAGGTCGCGCTGCGCTACCGCAGCGGCGACTTCGTCAACGTCGTGGCGGGCGCGAGCGTGCACCGCGTGCTGCGCCGCGACACGAAGACGAGCATCACCGTCGCGGGCCTGCCGTCCGAGGTCGACGGGCCGCTGCCGCGCGGCTCGCGCGTCGGCACCGTGACCGTGCAGGCGGGCCGCGACGTGCTCGCGCGCGTGCCGGTCGTGACCGGGGGGCCCGTCGCCCAAGCCGGCCTCGGCACCCGCCTGGGCAACCTCGCCGGGCGCCCGGCGACGATCATCGCGCTGGTGTTGCTGCTGGCCTGTAGCCTCCCTCTCCTGATGCTGCGCCGACGGGCGATGCGCCGTAGGCAGGCGCTTGATGCAGAGCAGCGGCGGACCCGCCGGCGGGAAGAGACACCGGTTTCGTGATCCTCACATGATCATCACCGTCACGCTGAACGCCGCGATCGACAAGTCGCTGTCGGTGCCGAACTTCCGCCTCGGGCGCCGCCACCGGACCGTCGAGCAGACGACGCTGCCGGGAGGCAAGGGCGTCAACGTCGCGCGCACGCTCAAGACGCTCGGCCAGCCAGTGATCGCGACGGGCTTCGCCGGCGGCGCGACCGGCACGCGGATCGTCGAGGCGCTGACCGACGAGGCGATCCTCAACGACTTCGTGCGCATCCGCGAGGAGTCGCGCACGAACACCGCGGTGCTCGACCCGACCAACGGCGAGCAGACGGAGATCAACGAGCGCGGTCCCGCCGTCAGCGCGCGCGAGCTCGAGCTCTTCCACGACAAGCTCATGTACCTCGCGCGCGGCGCGGCGATCGTCATCTTCGCCGGGTCGCTGCCGCGCGGCGTCGACGCCGACGTCTACGGGCAGCTCATCAAGGAGCTGCGCAAGCTCGGGCTCGTCGTCGTCATCGACACCGACGGCGACCCGCTGCGCCACGCGGTGCGCGCCGTGCCGAACGTCGTCTCGCCGAACGTGCTCGAGGCCGAGGAGCTCGTCGGCCACGAGTTCAACGACGACGAGGATCGCGTGATCGCGGTGCGCGAGATGGTCGCGCTGGGCGCGCTCGAGGCGATCATGACCGTGCCCGACGGCTGCTTCGCGTCGGTCCTTCCCGACAGCGCCGAGCCGACGCTGTACCGCGTGAAGATCAAGCCGATCGAGGCGGTCGCGACCGTCGGCGCCGGCGACGCGTTCCTCGCCGGCTACGTCGCGGCGCGCTACGAGGACAAGCCGGCCGGCGAGTGCCTGCGCTTCGGCGTCGCCTGCGGCGCGGAGTCCGTGCAGCGCCTCGGGGCCGGGCTCGTCGACCCGCAGAAGGTTGAGCGGCTGCTGGGGCAGACCGACGTGCAGCGCCTCCCGTCCCCGGCCGAGGTGTCCTGACGGACGGCGCCGGCCGCGCCGAGCAGACGACGGCCACGCACGGCGCACGGCACGACAACGGCGCCGCGGCGCCGAAGCGGCAGCTGCTGCTGCTGCGCCACGCGAAGTCCAGCTGGGAGGACGCGTCGCTCGCCGACCACGATCGTCCGCTGGCGCCGCGCGGGCGCCGTGCCGGCGATCTGATGGCCGAGCACCTGCGCCGCTCGGGCGCCGCCCCGTCGCTGATCCTCTGCTCGACGTCGGTGCGCACGCGCGAGACGCTGGCGCTGATCGCGCCGGCGTTCGATCCCGTGGTTCCGATGGTGAAGTTCGAACGCGGGCTCTACGGCGCGTCGGCGCCAGCCCTGCTCGAGCGCCTGAACGCGTTGCCGGACGGCGTGACGTCGGTGATGCTGATCGCCCACAGCTCGGGGATCGAGGACCTGACGCTGCTGCTCGCGCGCCGCGGCGACGGCCTCGATGCCGTGCGCGAGAAGTTCCCGACCGGCGCGCTGGCGACGCTCGAGCTCGCCGGGCGCTGGCGCGAGCTTGGCCCGCGCGGCGCGCGGCTCGTCGACTTCGTGACGCCGCGCGCGCTGGCGGACGCCGCCTCGCCGCGGTAGCCGCACTCGACCGCCGCCGGGGGGTGTGGCAAACCGCACCACGAGACGCCTGCTAGCTCCCTCGCTGCACGCCCCGCGCGCTGGCAGGCTACGCATCATCAACCGACCAACGCGACACTCGTGCGGAACACCTCCCCCGATCCGCGACGAAGAAGCCACCAGGACGATCTGATACCGCAGCCGCAAGGCTGCAGCCGATCGCGCTCGCGGCGTCGCCGCTTCACTCTCAGCAGGGCCCTGATTCCCGCCCCCCCGGCGGGCTCAGGCCGTTAAGGACCACTGCTCGCCGCGCCGCGCCTGGCGACTGGCGACTGGGCGACGGGGCGGCGGGTTCGCCTCCCCGAGTCGACGTGCGGCGCGCTACCTCGTGAGCTTCACCGTCCGCTTGACGACGCGACGAGCGGCGCCCTTGGGCCGGCGAGGGGCCCACGAGCGGCGCCCTCGGGCCGGCGAGGGGCCGACGAGCGCACGCTTGCGCCGCCGGCGCCGACGACGACCGGCGGCGACGCATCCCGGATCGCCGATATCGTGAGCTCGATGGCCGGATGCTGCGATCCGCGCGGGTGCGACGACTTCTTCGGCCGGCGCTTCGCGCGGCGGATGGCACGGCGCTACCGCAAGCGCGGTCCGGACAGACCGGCGCGGCGGATGGTCGAGTTCCTCGAACGCGAAGGGATCAAGGGCCTGACGGTGCTCGAGGTCGGCGGCGGCATCGGCGAGATCCAGCTCGAGCTGCTCAAGCGCGGCGCGCGCAGCTCGCTGAGCCTCGAGCTGTCCTCCGCGTACGACGACGAAGCCGAGCAGCTCGTTCGAGAGGCGCAGCTGGAGGGGCGCGCGGCGCGGCGGCTGCACGACATCGCGGCCGACCCGGAGGCGGTCGAGGCAGCCGACGTCGTCGTCCTGCACCGCGTCGTGTGCTGCTATCCGGACTACCAGCGGCTGCTGACGGCAGCGGCCGAGCACGCACGCCGGATGCTCGTCTTCAGCTACCCGCCGCGAAACGCGGCGTCACGGCTCGTCGTCGCCGCGCAGAACCGCGTCCTCGCCATGAAGGGGTCGGAGTTCCGCATCTTCGCCCACCCGCCGGCGGCGATGCTCGCCGTCGTCGAGGGCCACGGCTTTCGCCGCGCGTTCGCCGACGACGGGCTGGTCTGGCACGTGGCCGGGCTCACCCGCCCGGCCTGATGGCCGCAGGGCTCAGGCGGCGACCGGCACAGGCGCCGTGACCTCGACGAGCACGCGATCGCCGTCGAGTCGCACGGCGTGGGCTGCGACCGCCTCGCCGGCGCCGAGCGGCTCGCCGGTCGCGAGGTCGTAGCGACGGTCGTGCAGCGGGCAGATGACCGCGCGGTCGCAGACGATGCCGTCGGCGAGCGGGCCGCCCATGTGCGGGCAGGCGGCGTCGAGCGCGTACCAGCCGCCGGCGGCGCGGAAGACGGCGATGCGACGGCCGTCGAGGGTCACGACGCGGCCCTCGCCGAGCGGCACGTCGTCGACGCGGCATGCGAACGTCATGGCTGGCCTCCTGCCGGTGGTCCGACGAGCGCCGGCTCGTTGCTGTCGTCGCCCTCGCCGTCGGGTGAGTCGAGGTCGGAGAACTGGCGCGGGTGGTACGGGTCGTCGCGCTCGAGCCACGGGTCCTTCGTCGCGGCCTTCGCGATCCGTAGGCGCTCGCGCAGCTCGGCTCCGGCCTTCGGGTCGAGCACGACCTCGCGCACGCGCTCCAGCCCGATGCGCGGGATGAAGTCGTACGTGCGCTCCTTGTAGTCGGCGTTCTCGCGGTAGAACTGCAGGAACGTCGTCGCGACGCGCAGCGCCTCGGCGCGCGTCTCGACGGTCGCGAGGATGTCGGCCTCGCGCACGTTGCCGCCGGCCGCGCCGCCCGCGCGCACCTGCCAGCCGCCCTCGACCGCGACGCAGCCGATGTCCTTGACCGTCGCCTCGGCGCAGTTGCGCGGGCAGCCGCTGACCCCGGACTTCACCTTGTGCGGGGTGTGCAGGCCCTCCCACAGCTTCTCCATCTCGATGCCCAGGCCGATCGCGTCGCCAAGGCCGAAGCGACAGAACTCCGTCCCAACGCACGTCTTGACCGTGCGCACGGCCTTCGCGTAGGCGTGCCCCGACGGCATCCCGAGGTCGGCCCAGATCGCCGGCAGGTCCTGCTTGCGGACGCCGAGCAGGTCCAGGCGCTGGCCGCCGGTGACCTTCACCAGCGGCACCTCGAACTTGTCGGCGACGTCGGCGATGCGACGCAGCTCGTCGGGCGTGCAGACGCCGCCGTACATCCGCGGGACGACCGAGAACGTGCCGTCCTTCTGGATGTTCGCGTGCACGCGGTCGTTGATGAAGCGCGCGTCGCGCTCCTCCTGATGGCGGTTGGCGTTGACCTCCGAGACGAGGTACGCGAGCGCCGGCTTGCAGACGCCGCAGTCGCGGCCGGTGCCGCACGCGGCGGCGACCTCGCTGACGGACTGCATCGCGTCGTCGCGGATGCGACCGGCGAGCGCCTCGCGCGTCTGCTTGCGACACGGGCACAGGTAGGTCGGCTCGTCGGACAGCCCGCCCGTCGCGGCGGCGACGATCTCGATCACGGCGGGCCGGCAGGAGCCGCAGCCGGTGCCGGCACGCGTCACGGCCATGACCTCGCGCGGGGTCGCGCATCCGCCCTCGGTCACGGCCGCGACGAGATCCCCCTTGCAGACGCCGTTGCAGTCGCAGATCTGCGCCGTGTCGGGAAGGTCCACGGGACCGGCCAGCGACGCGTCGGCGAGCGCCTGCAGCGGGTCGTCGATCGGCTCGCCGGCGCGCACGGCGGCGACGAGCGCCTCGGAGCCGCGCGTGTCGCCGAGCAGGATCGCGCCGACGACGCGCCCGTTGCGGGTCGCGAGCTTGCGGTAGATGCCGGCGGCGGCGTCGGTCACGACGGCCTCGTGCTCGCCGGCCGCCTCGCCGGCGCAGACGAGGTCGATGCCGGCGACCTTTAGCTTCGCGCTCGGCACGGAGCCGAGGTAGGCGGCGTCGACCGCGGTCAGCGTCGCGGCCGCGACGCGCGCCTGGTCGTGGATCGGCGCGACGAGGCCGTAGACGAGGCCGCGGTGCTGCGCGCACTCGCCGACGGCGAGCACGCCGGGGATGCTCGTGCGCATCGCGTCGTCGACGACCACGCCGCGCTCGCAGTCGACGCCCATCGCGCGCGCCAGCGTCAGCTCGGGGCGGATGCCGACGGACACGACGACGAGGTCCGCGTGCAGCTCGTCGCCGCCGGCGAAGCGCAGTCCGGTCGCGTGCTCGGGGCCGATGATCCACTGCGTGTTGCGCTCGAACTGGATCGCGACGTCCAGGTCCGCGAGGGCCGGCGCGAGCAGCGCCGCCGCGCCCGCGTCGAGCTGGCGCTCCATGAGGCGGTCGAGGAGGTGCACGACGGTGACGGCGCAGCCCTGCGCCGCGATCCCGCGCGCCGCTTCGAGCCCGAGCAGGCCACCGCCGATGACGGCCGCGTGCCGGGCTCCGCCGGCGGCGGCCGAGCGGATCGCCTCGCAGTCCTCCGGACCGCGGAAGGGGTGCACGCCGGGAAGGTCGATGCCGGCGATCGGCGGCATCAGCGGCTGCGAGCCGGTCGCCAGCACGAGCTTGTCGAAGGTCAGCTCGCCGCCGTCGTCGAGGCCGAGGCGCCCGGCGGCGGCGTCGGCCCACGTCACGCGGCGGCCGAGCAGCAGGTCGACGTCGTGGTCGGCGTACCACTCGGCCGGACGCAGCTGCAGCGTCTCCGGGTCCTCGCCCGAGACGAGGATCTCCGACAGCCGCACGCGATCGTACGGTGCACTGGACTCTCCGCACACGAGCGTGATCTCGACCTCGCGGTCGCGATCACGCAGCGCTTCACACACTGCTTGGCCGGCGATGCCCCCGCCGACGATCACGACCGAATCGCTCATGTGGCGATCCTCGCGGGCCGGGGTTTCATGCCGGTGTTGTGGGTGTTTCCAGACGATGAACGGGTGGATCCGCCCGGCGGCGGGCGAAATCGGGGTCTCTGGACGTTTGGTCGAACTGCCTTGACATCGGCTGCGAGGGCGCGATGGCGCCGTCGATACGCCGGGCATGGAAGCCCGGCATCACGAGGAGAACACGCTCACGTCCGTTCGCGGCGTGCGTGCGGCCCGCCGCGCCGTCTGGCGTCTCGCCACGTCGGCACTGCTCATCGCCGCCGTCGGCGCTCCGGCCACGAGCGACGCTGCCGGCCGCCAGAGCCTCGCGCCGGCCATCGAGCTTCTGACCTCGCAAGCCGGCACCCGCGGCTCGGCCGAGCTCGTCGTCAACGCACGAGACAACCGCTTCTGCGCGCTCTCGCTCTCCCAGGGCCGGCGCACCTCGCGCACCCTGGTCAGCGTCTCTCAGCCGCACGTCCGCTGGCAGTGGCGCGTCGCCGGCGACGCGTCGCCCGGCCGCTGGCGCGTCGCCATCGCGTGCGCACCATCTCGACGGGGTGTCTCGAGCGCTCGCGCGGGTCGCGTGGCCGGCGCCCTCAGCATCGCCGGCGGCAACGGCCGCGGCCACCTCGTCGCGCCGCACTCGCTGCGGATCAGCTTCTCGCCGGCGGCGCCCGCCAGCCGCGCGTCCTCGTCCGGAGCCGACCGCGCGGCTCCCAACCCGTTCGACTTCGGCCAGTGCACCTACCACGCCTACGAGATGCGCGCGGACGTCTACGACGTCGCCATCGCTCACGGCGTGCCGCGCGGACGCACGCCTGCCGGCGGCTGGTGGTGGGATGCGTGGCACTGGCTCGGCAACGCGCGAACCGCCGGAATTGCGACGGGCAGCGCCCCGCGCGCCGGCGCGCTGGCGGTCTTCCCGCGTGGCTACGGCGGAAGCTCGATCGGACACGTCGCCTACGTGGTGCGCGTCAACCGCGACAGAACCTACGTGATCTCAGAGCGCAACTGGAACCATGATCCCAACGTCGCGACGCGGACGATCCGTCCCGGCTACGCCGGGGTCGGCTTCGTCTACGGCGCGTAGCGGGCGACCACTACCTCAGGGCGATGCCCTGGATCAGGCTGAACGAGCGAACGCGCCCGCGCGTCTCGGCACGCAGGAACACGCGTGCTCCGCGCAGCGACGGCGGCAGCGTGAGCGTCGCCGTCCAGCGTCCATCCGGGCGCACGGGTATCCCGCTCGCCACGACCGGTCCATCGAAGCTGCGTCCCGGGCAGCGCGAGCTCGCGCGCACCAGCACGGTGGCGGCGGGCCGGATCAGGGGATCGGCGATGCGGCCGCCGATCCGCACGCGGGAGTCGCTCAGCCGGCGTGCGGCGGTCTCGGTCATGCGGCGCGCGAACGTCAGGCTCGGCGACCGCTGCCGGTCCAGTCGCGCCTGGTAGCGAGCGGCGTTCGTGTTTCGCGGCAGCGCCGCGGTGGCGGCGAAGGACAGGTCTCCTCGCACCTTCGCGCCCGCCACGCGCTTGCCGGAGAGGAGGATCGCGACCGTGGCCCCGACGGACTGCGATCCGGCGATGCCGCGCACCACGGTCCGCCCGCCGCGCCCGTAGACGTCGGTCAGGCGCAGCGCGCCACGGGCGCACTGAGCGAGCGGTGCGACGTCGGCCTCGCTGTCCTTCGACGGCAGGTACGCGCCGGCGATGGTGCAACCGGAGTCCCGGCGATCGACCTTCCGGTCGCGGTCGTTGTCCCTGCCGTCCGCACATGCCGTGACCGTCGGCGTGATCGTGACCGCCGCCGGCGTCGCCGGCTCGCGCAGTCCCGTCGTCGAGAGCTGAGCGGCCGCGTTGCGTGCCACCCCGGGCGCCACCGCGACGACGCTCACCGTCAGGGCGCAGGACGCCTGCCGCGCCGCGAGGCTTCCGGCCGCCTGGACGCTGCGCGTCGCGGGCGCGGCGGTCACGACGGCGCCGGGACAGGTGGACGATCCGGCGGGCGGGCTCGCGACCCGCAGGCCGGCGGGCAACGCGTCGCTGAACGACCACCCGGTCTTCGCGGCGAGCTCCGCCGTGTTCGTGATCGTGAACGTCAGCGACGTCGTGCGGCCGAGGGCGATCGCGTCGTCGCGGTAGGCCACGTCGAGCTGCGGGCTGGCGTCAGCCACGAGGATGTTGTCGAAGGCGTGGTCGTTGCCATAGCCCGAAGGCTGGGCGTTGCGCACGCTCGCCCCCAGCTGCGACCCCGAGAACAGCAGCGATCCGTCCGACGTGATCCGGCCGCCGCGCACCCCGTCTCCGAGATCGCCGCCCTTGGCACAGACGTCGGTCGGAGAGGACGCCAGGGGCACGTCGGCCGATCCCGTCAGCAGGAAGAACGCGAACAGCGTCGGCTGGTTGCCGGCCGCCGCGCAGTTGGCCTCGGCGACGTCGGCGCTGACGACCACGAAGCGGGTGGCGGCGTCGGCGAGCGCGACCGGCTGGACGGTCTGCAGCTCGACCTTGTTCGCGCCCGGATCGCGCCTCTGGTCCGTGTAGGCCGAGACCGCGTGGTTGTCGTCGGGGGTGGCGTCCTTGTCGAACACCCCGAGCTTGCGCGCCAGGAGCCGCACGCCGGCGTTCGCCGCGGGGGAGACGCAGAACCCCGGCCCGGGGCTGGAGAACGCGGTGATCAGCCCGTTGCACGAGATCGCGCTCGGCGCATACGCCGGATCGGTCCTGTACGTCTCGTTGACGGGCGACGCCCCGGTGTAGCCGGTGACCGGTGCGACCGCCACGCTGCGGTTGCTCTCGAAGTCCTCGTCGAACAGGGGCGTGGGCGCTTCGGGCGTGCCGGGGCGAGCGGACGCGTCGCCGGGACGCACGCCCGCGAGCAGCAGCGCGGCGAGGACAGCGACGATCGTCGGCACTGCGATCCTCACCTCGATCCCTCCCCGCCTCGCGGATCTTCCTGCGTAGCCTCGCCGATCGCGGGCGGGCGCGCGCCCAGCGTGAACGCCGGCGGGGCGATCGAGGCAGCGAGCCGCTCCTCGCGCGCGTGGAAGTCGTCCAGCGCCGCCTGAGTGACGTAGCCGTGGGCGAACGGGATCGTGCCGGTGGCCAGCTGGATGGCTTCGACGTCGGCGTCGGGGTTGGCCGCGCGCATCGCGTCGGCGAGGTCAGCGGCCTGCTGGTAGGGGACGGTCGCGTCGTCGGCCGAGAAGGCCTGCAGCACCCGCGTGTCCTTGAGGGTCGCGGATGCCTGTGCGGTCGGGCTGTAGACGGGCAGGTTCTCCTCGCCGAATGCGGCGGCGGCGAGATTGCGTACCTGGCGCCCGCTGTTCGTCTGGTCGTACAGGCCCGTCGCCGCGTCGTAGGCGACCTCGCTCTGGACGGTGCGCAGATCGGTCGCCCCGGCCTGGCTGACGGCGCAGTACAGGTCGCGGCGGTAGGCGCCGATCATCAGCGCGAGGTGGCCGCCGGAGGATGTGCCCACCGCGCAGATCCTCGCGTCGACCCCGAACCAGGTGCGCGCCCTGTCATGGAACCACAGGGCGTCGAGGACGCTCTGCCCGCACGCGCGGTAGGTGAAGCTCACGGTCTCCCACCCGCGAGCTCGCCAGCGGTCAGCGTCGGGACGCATGCTCTGGACGCCCAGGGCGCCGCTCACCAGCCATGCGCCGCCGTGGATGATGAGCGCGACGCCGCGCGGCGCTTGGCCGGCATAGGCGCCGGTCGGCGATCCCACCTCGTAGTAGCCGGGCGCGTCCGCGAACGCCGGGTAGGTCGATGTCACGCTGGCGGGCAGCGCCGAGCCGTTGGACCCCACGGGGATCGCGGTGCAGATGCTGTTGGGCTGACCGCTGTTGACCGCGTTGGTGGACGTGCCGTCAAGCG
This sequence comes from Solirubrobacteraceae bacterium, assembly GCA_033855155.1. Lineage (GTDB taxonomy): Bacteria > Actinomycetota > Thermoleophilia > Solirubrobacterales > Solirubrobacteraceae > CADCVQ01. The sequence continues at coordinate 22,827 of JAWVGK010000113.1, forward strand.
TCACCGTGGAGTTGGGCGGCAGCGTGCCGCTGTCGCGGTCGTGCGTGGCGACGGCGATGCCGGCGCCCTGAAGTCCGTCCGCCGGCCAGCTGTGCGCACTCACCACCCACGACCGTCCGTCGAAGGCCAGCACTTCGGCGGTACGCGGTGAAGTAGGCCCACGGCTGGCTTGTCGGGCGCGGCTGTCGCTGCAGCGTGACCGACGGCGCGAAGGTGTGGACAGTGGCAGTGCCCGCGCGCATGTCGACATTGCGCTCAGCGCAGCCGGACAGCGGCGTGTCGCCGTGCAGGTGGTAGGCGATGCACGTACGCAACAGGTAGTACAGACCCTGCTCCAGGCCGATGCCGTCGCTGGCGGACGCAACGGCCGTCGCAGTGGAGCCCGTGTAGGTCACGTTCGTGGTCAGCTCTCCGTTCGCGCTGCCCCGCGCGGGGTCGCGCATGATGTTGGTCCTGCTCACCGGCGCGGGGGCGTTCGCCGCCGCGGCGGGCACGACGATGGCGAGCGCGAGCAGGGCCAGCGCGGCTTCGGAGACGCGACGACGGGTGACGGGCCTCCACATCATGCTCGACAAGCTAGTGGTCAGGAGGCCATCGACCGTGGTCCGCGCTCATTGCGCGCTCATGTCCGGCGCCTACCTTCGCGGTCGTCCACTGCTTCAAAGGAGCCCCACAATGCGCAAGACGATCTGCATGCTCGCCATCGCCGGCGTCGCGGCCGGCGCCGCCACGCAGGCCTCGACTGCCGCTACGAGACAGGCTGAGCTGCCGACCCCCGGCAGCTTCGTCAGCCGGGTCGACAACCCGTGGTTTCCCCTGCGCCCCGGAACGGTGCTGGTCTATCGCGGCGTGAAGGACGCAAAGGCCGCGCGCGACGTCTTCACCGTCACGCGGGCGACGAAGGTCATCGAGGGCGTCCGCACGACGGTCGTCGACGACCGCCTCTACCTGCGCGGCAAGCTCGCCGAGCGCACGACCGACTGGTACGCCCAGGACAAGGTGGGCAACGTCTGGTACCTCGGCGAGAAGACCGCGACGCTCGACGCCGCCGGCAAGGTCAAGAGCACGGACGGCAGCTGGCAGGCCGGCGTCGACGGCGCCCGCGCCGGCATCTACATGCCGGCACACCCCAAGGTCGGCCAGAGCGGCCAGCAGGAGTACTACAAGGGGCACGCCGAGGATCGCTACGAGGTCCTGAGCCTGTCCGCGCACGTCCGCACGCCAGCCGTGTCGTCGCGGCGCGCGCTGCGCACACGCGAGACGACGCCACTGGAGCCGAACGTCGTCGACGAGAAGCTGTACGTTCGCGGCATCGGCACGGCGCGCGAGCAGTCCGTCAAGGGCGACCACGAGCGACTCGTGCTGAGATCGATCCACAGGCCGTGACCCTCGTCACTGCGACGTCGTCGAGCTCCGGCGCGGGGTGGGCGAGGTCTCCACCCAGGGGGACTACCGGCACGCCCGCCCGCCGGCCAGGATCGCGGCACGCCAACCCGACGACCATCCAGGAGACCCCATGCTGCGCAGGACCCTCATCGCAGGCGCTCTCGCCTCGCTCGCCGTCGCGGGCTCGGCCACGGCCGCGCAGGCACCGACCCTCGGCCCGTTGACGATCATCAAGGCCGGGCAGAAGACGCCGATCGACGTCGGCGGCAACCACCTGCACCAGGGCGCGACGATCCGCAAGGGCACCGAGCTGCGTCGCTGGAGCGTCACGATGCACGGCGCCAGCAACGCGAGCGTCGCCCTGAAGTGCGGGCCCGGTGGCACGCACATCGGTCTCGGGCAGCAGGACAAGGCGAAGGTGTCCTTCGCCGTCTCGAAGGACAGCAGCTACTACCACCGCACGATCAAGGTGCACTTCTACGTCCGCCCGGGCGTCGACGCCAACGGCGCACGCTCCAGCGTCTACGCGCTCTGCAAGACGGGCTGACAGGCGAATCCGACCACGCGGCCCGGCCGGACGGACGTCGGCTGGGCCGCCGTGGGTTCTGCGGCGGGCCGGCCGGGCTCCCGCGGTGCAGCCCTAGCGTCTCACGACGAGGCGGTCGTCTTCGACGGTCGTGACCTCCCAGGCGTGGCCGGGCCGGTCGCCCTCGGCCGCCAGCACGAGCCGGTCACCGTCCAGCGACCACGATCCCGTCGACTCCACGGGCACATCGGCGGGGCCGGGCGACCGTTCCACGTACGCGCCGCCCGGGCGAAGCTCGAAGGAGGTCCGCCCGCGCGACGGTGGGAACGGATGGGTCGCCGGGCGGAACACCATCTCGTCCTCGGTGTCCTCCTCGTGCGCGTGCACCCAGTGCCCGTGGAGCGCATCCTCTCGGCCTATGGCCACCTCACGATGATCTCACAGCCCGGCCAGCCTCCTGCGCGGGACCGACAGCGTGGCGTTCATCCGCGCGACCTGGCCCAGCGTGAACATGAACATCGCGTCGTCGTCGACGTAGTCCATGAAGTTCATGAACATGTCTCCGCTCGGTCCGTTGTTGCACGTGATGTGCGGGAACGTCGGCTTGCCCATGTTCGGCTGCTGGGCCGCCGGCGTGTCGGCGACGAAGTCGTTGCCGGTGCAGTCGTTGCGGTCGCCCCAGATGTGGCGCAGGCCGAAGAAGTGCCCGATCTCGTGCGTCGCCGTGCGGCCCTTGTTGAACGGCGCCCGCGCGGCGCCCTCGGTGCCGAACGCGGTGTACAGGATCACGACGCCGTCCGTCGCCGCCGGCCCGGCGGGGAACTGCGCGTAGCCGAGCAGGTGCTGGCTCAGGTTGCAGACCCACAGGTTCAGGTAGCGGTCCGCCGGCCACGGGTCGGCGCCGTGGGTCTTCGTCGACTTGACGGCGTTGTCGGGGCCGAACGAGCGCGACCTCGTGGCGGTGCGCGTGATGCCCGAGGTCGGCTTGCCGTCCGGATCCGTCGTGGCCAGGGTGAACTCGATGTTGGCGTCGGCGGCGAGGCTCTTCCACACGTCGGGCACGTTGCCCCTGTCGGCGTTCTTGGCGCGGAAGTCGCGGTTGAGCACCGCGATCTGGCTTTTCACCTGAGCGTCGGAGATGTTCTCCTCGTCGGTCCGGTGCACGACGTGCACGACCACCTGGATCGTCACCAGCTTGGCCACGAGCGTCATCGCCTCACCGCTCAGGATGCTCTGACGCGTCTGCTCCTCCGCCTCCAGCCGTCGGGAGCGGTACTCGGGTTGGGTCTCCGCGAGCAGCTCGTGGACCACCATCTGCGCGCAGGTGCGATGCCTGGGCGCCTCGTCCGGACTCATGCCTTCACGTCCTCTCCTGTAGCCAGCCATCCGTCCGCCATGCAAGGCGGAGCCTAACCGTCAGGAGCGCTCACCGATACCCGAAACTCACCCCGGAGACCCCTCGTCAGATCGACGCGTGTGCCAGGCTCGCGACCCGCGCGGTGGCGAAGCTCTTGCGCAGGTAGAAGAACCACGTCAGCGCCGCGAAGAAGACGTAGCCGGCGAGGAAGACGTAGAGCGCCGGAATCGACCAGTCGGCGTTGGCATGGGCGACCGCCAGCTTCTCGGCAGGCGATTCGGCGGCCTTGACCGCAGCCGTGACGGACAGGCTCGCCTGGCGGAAGGCGAGCTGGATCAGGAAGCCGCCGAAGGCGCCGATCGCGCCGGCGATCCCGATCACGGCGGCCGCCCGGCGCTTGAAGTCCAGCGCCGTCGACTTGGCGTCGAGGCCCTTCTCGCGGGCCTCCCTGCGGCCGAGCGCGGCGAAGATCGAGGGGATCATCCGGTACGTCGAGCCGTTGCCGGCGCCGGCGAGCAGGAAGATCGCCATGAAGGAGCAGAAGAAGATCGTGAACTCGTGCTGGCGGACCCCCTCGATGGCCGTCACCGTGAACATGGCCTCGCCGATGAAGACCGCCAGCGTCACGCGCGCGCCGCCGATGCGGTCCGCGATCATGCCGCCCAGCGGCCGCGCGAGCGACCCGAGCAGCGCGCCGACGAAGCCCAGGCCGGCGAGGTACGTCGCGATGAACGGGTGTGCCGCGAGGAACTCGGGGAACGTGTTGCGGATGACGAGCGGCAGCGCGAAGGCGTAGCCGATGAACGAGCCGAACGTGCCGATGTACAGCAGCGACATGACCCATGTCTGGCTGTGCCTCAACGACCTCGCGTAGGAGCGGGTGTCGGCCTTCGCGTCGCTGATGCTGTCCATGCGCAGCCAGGCGCAGGCCGCGGCGATGACGATGAACGGCATCCAGAAGAGCCCCGCGTAGGCGAGGTTGACGTCGTGCGCCGGCAGCGCGAGGGTGGCAGTCGGCACTCCGATCGTGATGACGAGCGGCACGAGCAGCTGCGTGACGGCCACGCCGATGTTGCCGCCCGCCGCGTTGAGCCCGAGCGCGAAGCCCTTGTGGCGGTCGGGATAGAAGAACGAGATGTTCGCCATCGAGGAGGAGAAGCTGCCGCCGCCCACGCCCGCGGTCGCGGCGCACGCCAGCAGCACCCAGAACTGTGCGCCGTGCTCGAGGCCGGCGAGCCAGCCGCTGGGAACGAGGAACGCCAGCAGCGCCGTCGGGATTAGCAGCAGCCCGACCGTGATCGTCGTCCAGGCGCGCCCGCCGAACTTCGGCACCGCGAACGTGTACGGGATCCGCAGCGCCGCGCCGATGAGGTTGGGCACCGCGATGAGCCAGAACTGCTCGGGCAGCGACAGGACGATGCCCGCGTTGGCGAGGTTGATGACGATGATCGTCCACAGCACCCAGACGTTGAAGCCGAGGTGCTCGGCGAAGATCGAGAAGCCGAGGTTCTTGCGCGCGATCCGCCTGCCGGTGCGCTGCCAGAAGTCCTCGTCCTCAGGCTCCCAGTGCTCGATCCAGCGGCCCTCGCGCGCGCCTGCGCCTGCCTCGTCCTCGGCGGGCGTGCTCGGACGCGCGTCCGTCACCGGTGATGTGCGCGTCATGTTGCGAGCGTTGCAGCGGCCCGTTTCCGGTCTGTGTGAGAACGATGTCGAACGTGTGAACGCGGCGAGGCCGCGGCGGCGCTACGGGGCGCGCGGCGGGGGATCGATGTAGCGGTCGCGCACGTAGCCCGAGGACCCGGGCACGCGGCGGCGCGTGAGTCGCCGGCGGTAGAGGATCGGCGAGCGCACGAGGTAGACGATCGGCACGCTCCAGGCGTGCACGAGACGGCTGAACGGCCACAGCGCGAACAGCGCGACCGTCGACATCGCATGGACCTGGAACAGCAGCGGCGCGGTCGCCATCAGCGCCGGATCGGGCGACAGCAGGCCGAGGCCGCGAAACCACGGGGCGACGGTGTCGCGGTAGCCGTAGCCGTGGCCGAGGACGTTGAAGCCCGCCGTCGCCAGCATTCCGGTGAGGATCGCGACGCCGAGTACGAGGTAGGTCAGGCGGTCGGTCTTCGTGGTGGTGGCGGCGACCCGGGGCGTGCGCGTGCGCCGGTATGTCAGCACGGCGAAGCCCGACATCATCGCGCCGCCGAACAGGATCCCGCCCGCCGCGGACATCGCGTGGTAGGTCTCGTCGTCGATCGCCAGCGCCCGCGTCCACGAGGCGGGCACGAGGATCCCGACGACGTGGCCGCCGAGCACGGCCAGCATCCCGAGGTGAAACAGCAGCGACCCCCAGCGCAGCAGGCGCCGCTCGAGAAGCTGCGTCGAGCGCGCCGACCAGCCGAGCTGGTCGCGGCGGTAGCGCCAGAAGTGGCCCGTGACGAAGACCGCGAACGCCGCGTAGGGCACGGCGATCCACAGCAGGAAGTCCAGCCGGTCGGTCATCGGGCGGCCGGCGGCAGCGAGGCGGCGCCGGGAATCGACGCCGCGCCCCAGCCCGGGCCCGAGACCGGCTCGGGCATGATCTCGGGCGGCGCGAACGGCTCGAGGCCGACCTCCTCGGTCGGCGGCCCCTCGGCGGCCAGCTTCTCCAGCGCGGCGCGCTGACCGCGCGTGAGCTTCGCCATGCCCGCGACGAGCGCGTCCAGCAGCAGCGCGTACGGGCTGCCGGCACGGTGCAGCCCGGCGCGCACGATCTCGATGCCGGCGCGCAGCTGGCGCAGCAGCTCGTCGCCGTCCTCGGCGGGCGCGAGCGCGGCGAACTCGAGCAACGCCGGCAGGTAGTCGGGCAGGTTGCCCTCGACGAACGGCAACCCGGCGGCGGCGAAGCGCTCCTTGAGCGCCAGCATCGCCATCCCGCGCTGGCGCCGGTCGCCGTACGTGTAGAAGCTGAGGTACAGCGTCGTGCGCTTGCTGAAGTCGAAGCTCGCGACGTACTCGGTCTCGATCGTGAAGCGATCGGTCTCGTAGAGCCACGTCGCGAACCGCGCGAGCGCGTCACGCCGCGGGGAGGGGTCGAGCCCGGCGAGCGCCCCCGCGATCTCGTCGTGGCCGGCGAGCAGCCGCGCGTCGGGGTAGTCCAGCAGCAGCGAGAGCAGACGCAGCTCGGTCTGCGCGCTCGTCACTCACGGTCCTTCGGTCGCACCTGCACGACGTCGAGCGGCCCCTTCGAGCCGTTGCCGTTGCCGTTGCCGGCGCCGGCGGCGGGAAGGCCGTCGGCCTCGGGCGCGACGGCGATCGCGGGCGCGACGGTGGCCACGGGTGCGACGGTGTCGGGCGGTCCGTCGTCGCCGCCCACCGTCTTCGAGGCGGTGGCCGCGATCGCGACGAGGTCGATCGGCTCGCCGCCGCCGAGGTGGAAGTCCGCGCCGTCGTAGCCGTCGTTCGGGCCGGTGGAGGCGCAGCTGCCCGGGCCGCCCTCGAAGTCCAGCCCGCACGAGCCCTGCTGCTCGGCGAGCTTGCCGGCCAGCTCGGTGTGCGCGGGCGGGATGACGTAGCGGTCCTCGTACTTGGCGATCGCCAGCAGGCGGTACATGTCCTCGATGTCCTGCGGCGTCATGCCGACCGCGGCGGCGACGTGGGCGTCGCCCTCGCCGGTGATGTTCAGCTCGCGCATGTAGCGGCGCATCGCCGCGAGGCGCTTGAGGACGCCGCGGATGACCTCCTCGTCGCCGGCGGACAGCAGGTTGGCGAGGTACGCGATCGGGATGCGCAGCGTGTCGATCGCCGGGAAGACGTCGTCGGGATCGCATTCGGAGCCGTTGCCCTCGATCGTCGACATGACCGGCGACAGCGGCGGCACATACCACACCATCGGCATCGTGCGGTACTCGGGGTGCAGCGGCAGCGCGATGCGGTAGCGCATCGCGAGCGCGTACACGGGCGAGCGGCGCGCCGCCTCGATCCAGTCGTCGTGGATGCCGTCGCGGCGCGCGGCCACGCGCACGTCGGGGTCCTCGGGGTCGAGGAAGACCTTCAGCTGGGCGTCGAGCAGGTCCTTCTCGTCGGCCGTCGACGCGGCCTCCTCGACCATGTCGGCGTCGTAGAGCACGAGCCCGAGGTAGCGCAGGCGCCCGACGCAGGTCTCCGAGCAGACGGTCGGCAGGCCGGCCTCGATGCGTGGGTAGCACATCGTGCACTTCTCGGCCTTGCCGGACTTCCAGTTGAAGTAGACCTTCTTGTACGGGCAGCCCGACACGCACATCCGCCAGCCGCGGCACTTCTCCTGGTCGACGAGCACGATGCCGTCCTCCTCGCGCTTGTACATCGCGCCCGAGGGGCACGACGCGACGCACGACGGGTTCAGGCAGTGCTCGCAGATGCGCGGCAGGTACATCATGAAGACCTGCTCGTAGTTGGCCTTGACCTCCTCCTCCATCGCGACGATGTTCGGGTCGCGCTGCAGGCTGTCGGGGCCGCCGGCGAGGTCGTCCTCCCAGTTGGGGCCCCACTTCAGCCCGATCGGATCGCCCGTCACCTGCGAGATCGGCTGCGCCACCGGCTGGTGCTCGGACGGCTTGGCGCTCGTGAGGTTCTCGTAGTCGTAGGTCCACGGCTCGTAGTAGTCGTCCATGTCGGGCAGGTTCGGGTTGAAGAAGAGGTTCGCGAGCTTCTGCGCCGGCCCGCCCGCCTTGAGCTTCAGCCGGCCCTTGCGGTCGAGCTTCCAGCCGCCCTTCCACTGCTCCTGGTCCTCCCAGCGCTGCGGATAGCCGATGCCCGGCTTCGTCTCGACGTTGTTGAACCACATGTACTCGGCGCCCGGCCGGTTCGTCCAGACGTTGTTGCACGTCACCGAGCACGTGTGGCAGCCGATGCACTTGTCGAGGTTCATGACCATCGCGACCTGCGCCCGGACTCGCATCAGTGGGTCTCCCGTGGACGTTGTGCCGCAAACGCCGGGATGCCGGCGCCGTCAGGCAAGGACGCAGGATCGAAGGTGTCCCTCTGGGACATCGAGATCCGAGGACGCCGCCTGGCGGTGATCGGCGCCCGGCGTTTGGGGTGCAACGTTTGCGGGAGGCCCACTAGTACTCGACCTCGGAGATCCGCTTGCGCACGACGATGACCTCGTCGCGCTGGGTGCCGCAGGGCCCGTAGTAGTTGAACCCGTAGGAGAGCTGCGCGTAGCCGCCGATGAGGTGCGTCGGCTTCATGTGGATGCTCGTGACGGAGTTGTGCATGCCGCCACGGGTCCCGCTCGTCTCGGACTTCGGCACGCCGACATGGCGGTCGATCGCGTGGTACATCATCGACATGCCGACGGGAACGCGGTGCGAGACGACCGCGCGCGCGGCGACGACGCCATTGCCGTTGACCATCTCGACCCAGTCGTTGTCGGTGACGCCGATCTTCGCGGCGTCCGGCGGGCTCATCCACAGCACCGGCCCGCCACGGAACAGCGTCAGCATCTGCAGGTTGTCCTGATAGGTCGAGTGGATCGACCACTTCGAGTGCGGCGTGATGTAGCGCAGCGCGATCCCGGTCTCGCCCGGCGCCAGCGAGCGGTGCAGGTTGACCGGCGGCCGGTAGAGCGCGATCCCCTCGCCGAGGTCGAGCATCCAGGCGTGATCGAGGTACAGCTGCTGGCGGCCGGTGAGCGTGCGCCACGGGATCGAGCGCTCGACGTTCATCGTGAACGGCGAGTAGCGGCGATCGCGGCGCTCGATCCCCGACCACTCCGGCGAGGTGATCGTCTTGCGCGGCTGGACGCCGACGTCGGCGAACGTGATCTGCTCGTCCTCGCGGCTCTCGGCGAGGTCGCGCAGGCGCGTGCCGGTGCGCTGCTCGAGCGTCGCGAAGCCCTGCACCGCGAGCCGGCCGTTCGTCGTGCCCGACAGCGCCAGGATCGCCTCGCAGACCTGGTCGGCGCGGTCCAGCAGCGGGCGCCCCTTGGTGATGCCGAAGCGCGACAGGCCGTTGCGCGCACCGAGCTCGGCGACCTCCGCGCGCGCGTCGAAGGGGATGCCCTTCCAGGCCGTGCCGAGCTTCTCGACGAGCGGGCCGAGCGCGCGCATCTTGTTGTGGACGTGCGCGTAGTCGCGCTCGACGGCGATGAGCTTGGGCATCGTGCGGCCCGGGATCGGGTCGCACTCGCCCTTGCGCCAGTCGCGCACCTCGCCGAACGGCTGGGCGATCTCGTCCGGGCTGTCGTGCAGCAGCGGCGCCGCCACGACGTCTGTGCGGGTGCCGAGGTGCACGGCCGCCAGGCGCGAGAAGGAGCCGGCGATGCGGTTGAAGATGTCCCAGTCGGTGGCCGTCTCCCACGGCGGCGTGATCGCCGGGTTGAAGGAGTGCACGAACGGGTGCAGGTCGGTCGTCGAGATGTCGTGCTTCTCGTACCAGGTCGCCGCAGGCAGCACGACGTCGGAGTGCAGGGCCGTGCCGGCCATGCGGAAGTCCAGCGTGACGACGAGGTCGAGCTTGCCCTCCGGCGCCTCGTCGCGCCAGCGCACCTCCTTGGGCCGGTGCTCGGGCGGCGTCTCGGCCGCCGTCACCGTGTTCGTCGGGATCCCGAGCAGGTGCTTGAGGAAGTACTCGTGGCCCTTGCTCGACGAGCCGAGCAGGTTCGAGCGCCAGATCGTCAGCACGCGCGGGAAGTTGTCGGGCGCGTCCGGATCCTCGCAGGCGAAGCGCAGCCGCCCGGCCTGGAGCTCCTTGACGACGTAGTCGCCGATCGTCGACTCCTCGCGCTTGGCGGCGTCGGCGATCTCCAGCGGGTTGCGATCGAACGTCGGGTAGGACGGCGTCCAGCCCAGCCGCGCCGCGACGGCGTTGCAGTCGGCGACGTGGCGCTTGCCGAGGACGCCGTCGCCGACGGGCGAGGAGTGGTCGTCGCCCGCCATCGCGTCGTAGCGCCACTGGTCGGTCGCGAGGTACCAGTACGGCGTCGCGGCCTGCTGGCGCGGCGGGCGGTTCCAGTCCAGCGCGAA
>JAWVGK010000114.1:0-4497 GCA_033855155.1 Solirubrobacteraceae bacterium
CAGAACATGCAGCCCTACGAGGAGAAGCGCGACGCCTACGCCGCCGACGTCACCTACGGGACGAACTCCGAGTTCGGCTTCGACTACCTGCGCGACAACATGGCGATGTCGCTGGAGGAGAAGGTCCAGCACGGCGGCCGCGAGAAGCCCGAGGGCTGGGAGGCCTGGGACGCCGACGGCAAGCGCAAGTCCTGGATCCACACCTTCGCGATCGTCGACGAGGTGGACAACATCCTCATCGACGAGGCGCGCACCCCGCTGATCATCTCCGGCGCCCCCGAGCAGGCCGCCGACCTCTACAAGCAGTTCGCCAAGCTCGCGCCGCGGCTGAAGGCCGGCAAGTCGCCCGAGGGGATGGACCCCAAGACGAAGAAGGCGTTCGTCGCCGACTACGACTACGAGTTCGACGAGAAGCACAAGACCGTCTCGATCACCGAGCAGGGCGTGGCCAAGGCCGAGAAGTTCCTCGGGATCGACCACATGTACCGGGCCGAGAACGGCCACCTGGTCAACCACCTGATCCAGTCGCTGAAGTCCGAGTCGCTGTACAAGCGCGACGTCGACTACGCCGTGATCGACGGAGAGGTGAAGATCATCGACGAGTTCACCGGCCGCATCCTGGACGGCCGGCGCTGGTCGGAGGGGCTGCACCAGGCGGTCGAGGCCAAGGAGAACGTGCGCGTCCAGGAGGAGAACCAGACGCTGGCGACGGTCACGCTCCAGAACTACTTCCGGCTGTACCCCAAGCTCGCGGGCATGACCGGCACGGCGATCACCGAGGCCAGCGAGTTCAAGAAGATCTACAAGCTCGACGTCGTCGAGGTGCCGACCAACAAGCCGATGGTCCGCGACGACCGCAACGACGAGATCTACAAGACCAAGGACGGCAAGTGGAGCGCGGTCACGCGCGAGATCCAGGCGCGCATCGAGAAGCGCCAGCCCGTCCTCGTGGGCACGATCTCCGTCGAGGTGTCCGAGCTGCTCTCGGCCCGCCTGGACAAGCTGGGCGTCAAGCACACGGTGCTGAACGCCAAGCCCGAGCACGCCGAGCGCGAGGGCGAGGTCATCGCCGAGGCCGGCGCGCCCGGCGCGGTCACGATCGCCACGAACATGGCCGGCCGCGGCGTCGACATCAAGCTGGGAGGGAACGAGGAGCACCTCACCCGCCTCGAGCTGGCCAAGCTGGGCCTCCAGCCCGGCGACCCCGACTACGACGCGCGCTTCGAGGACGTCCTCCCGTCGGTCCAGGCGCGGATCGAGGATCTGCGCCAGAAGGTGCTCGACGCCGGCGGGCTCTTCATCTGCGGCACCGAGCGCCACGAGGCGCGGCGCATCGACAACCAGCTGCGCGGCCGCGCCGGGCGCCAGGGCGACCCCGGAGAATCACGCTTCTTCCTCTCCGCCGAGGACGACCTGGTCCGCCTGTTCGCCGGCGACCGCATCTACCGCATCCTGGACCGGCTGGGCACGACCGACGACGAGGGCAACGAGGAGCCGATCGCCGCGGGCGTCCTGACCAAGCAGATCGAGAAGGCCCAGCGCAAGGTCGAGGAGCAGAACTTCCTCATCCGCAAGCGCGTCCTCGAGTACGACGACGTGATGAACCAGCAGCGCGAGGTCATCTACGAGTATCGTGATCGGATCCTCGAGGGCCGCGACATCGGCGACGAGGCGCGCGACCAGATCGAGTCCGTGGTCGACCGGCTGGTCGAGGAGTACACGGAGGGCGAGTTCGTCGAGGACTGGGACGTCGACGGCCTGTTCACGCAGGCCAACCAGATCTGGGACGTCGACGTCGACCCCGAGCAGGTCCGCCCGGAGCAGATGGACCGCGAGGAGCTCAAGCGCCTGTTCGTGGCCGATGCCCGGGAGCTCTACGAGGAGCGTCAGGAGGAGCTGGGCGAGGAGCTCATGCGCGCCCTGGAGCGCTACCTGCTGCTGGAGATCATCGACCAGCGCTGGCGCGAGCACCTCTACGACATGGACTACCTGCGCGAGGGCATCCACCTGCGCGGCTTCGCCCAGATCGAGCCGATCGTCGCGTACAAGAACGAGGCCTACACGCTCTTCGAGGAGCTCATGGGGTCGATCTGGGTCGACTTCACGCGGATGATCTTCAACCTCGAGGTCGAGGCGCTCGAGGAGGAGGAGACGCCCGAGCAGCGCTACGAGCCAAGCGGCACGTCGACGCGGCCGGGACGCGTGTCGTACTCCGGCGGCGGCCAGCAGCAGCCGAGCGCGCTGGCGGTCGCCGCGGGCGGCGGTGGGTCGAGCGAGGAGTACGAGGAGCTCGACGAGCTGCCCCCGCCCGTGCAGCAGCGCGTCCTCAGCGAGGACCAGCAGGTCGGGCGCAACGATCCGTGCTGGTGCGGGTCGGGCAAGAAGTTCAAGAAGTGCCACGGCTCCTAGCGGCGCGCTGAGGCCGCGTCGGCGGCGCCTGACCACGCCGCGCCTGACCACGCGCCGGACGCGCGCGGCGGCTGAGGCCGCGTCGGCGGCGCCTGACCACGCGGCCGCGCCTCCCGTGCTCCGGTGGCGAGAGCCAGCGGAGCACGCCCCGGAGGCCGGGGCCAGCGGCGGCTCAGAAGCCTCGCGCGGGGCGGAGATCCGGGCGCGCGACGCCGGATTCCAGAACCGCCCGCGGAGCCCCGCGACCGCCGTTCGCGGGCCGTCCCGATGGACCTCCAAAATGGCGAATGGGCGCCGCCGATTCTTCGCCCCGCGGCCATATCGAGGCCCTGGGCAGCGCCATAGCGTACCCCCCGAGCAACGTCCGAAACGCGGGCGCGGGTCGTCAAATGTGGAGGGAAATTCATGATGCGTCCCATTCTTGGCCGGTGGGCCGGGCGCTGTCTTGCCGTCGCGGGGGTGGCGCTAGCGGTCGGCGTCGCGGGATGCGGCAGCGACAGCGGCACGCCGAGCGCCTCCACCACAGGCTCCAGCGGGAACACGATCCCCGTCGGGATCCTGCACTCGCTGAGTGGGACGATGGCGATCAGCGAGGTCTCCGTGCGCGACGCCGAGCTGCTGGCGATCTCCGAGATCAACGCCGCCGGCGGCGTGCTCGGCAAGCAGCTCAAGCCGGTCGTCGAGGACGGCGCATCGGACTGGCCGACGTTCGCCGAGAAGGCGCAGAAGCTCATCTCTACCGACAAGGTCGCCGCGACGTTTGGCGGCTGGACGTCCGCCAGCCGCAAGGCGATGCTGCCCGTCTTCGAGCGCAACAAGGCGCTGCTGTACTACCCCGTCCAGTACGAGGGCCTCGAGGCGTCGCCGTACATCTTCTACACCGGCGCGACGACCAACCAGCAGATCATCCCGGGCCTCGAGTTCCTCAAGAAGGACCTCAACGTCAAGAAGCTGTTCCTCGTCGGCTCGGACTACGTCTTCCCGCGCACGGCGAACAAGGAGATCAAGGCGTGGGCGAAGGCCAACGGCATGACGATCGTCGGCGAGGAGTACGCCCCGCTCGGCAACACCGAGTACGCCACGACGATCAACAAGATCAAGAAGGCCAAGCCCGACGCGGTCTTCCAGACGATCAACGGCGACTCGAACGTCGCCTTCTGGAAGCAGTTCCACGACTCCGGCCTCGACGCCAAGAAGCTGCCCGTGATCTCCGTCTCGACGGCCGAGGACGAGGTCCGCGGCGTCGGCATCAAGAACATCGTCGGCCAGTACGTGGCGTGGAACTACTACCAGACGACCAAGGGTGCGGCGAACGAGAAGTTCGTCAAGGCCTACAAGGCGAAGTACGGCTCCGACCGCGTCACCGACGACCCGATCGAGGCCGGCTACGTCGGCGTGCACCTGTGGGCGCTGGCGGTCGAGAAGGCCGGCAGCACGGACGTCGAGAAGGTCAAGGCCGCGGCCAAGGGCCTGACGTTCGACGCGCCCGAGGGCACCGTCACGATCGACGGCGACAACCAGCACATCTACAAGACGGCGCGCATCGGCAAGCTGCGCCCCGACGGGCTGATCGACGAGGTCGGCGGCTCGGGCAAGCCGATCAAGCCCGACCCGTTCCTGAAGACCTACCCGTGGGCCGGCGGGCTCTCGGGCTAAAGCGACGAGCGCGAGCGGCGGGCAGCGGGAGACAGGCGATGCAGACGATCCTCGAACAGCTCTTCGTCGGGTTGAGCATCGCGTCGATCCTGCTGCTCGTCGCGCTCGGACTGACGTTCACCTTCGGCCAGATGAACGTCATCAACATGGCGCACGGCGAGTTCATCATGGCCGGCGCGTACACGACCTACGTGCTGCAGACGGCGCTCGGGACCGGCGCGATCACCGTCGCGTTCGGCCTCGCGCTGCCGGCGGCGTTCCTCGTCGCCGGTGCGCTCGGCCTGATCCTCGAGTTCACCGTGATTCGCCGGCTGTACGGGCGGCCGCTGGACACGCTGCTCGTCACCTGGGGCATCGGGCTCATGCTCCAGCAGCTCGCGCGCGACCTGTTCGGCGCGCAGAACGTCAACGTCGACGCGCCGTCGTTCCTCG
>JAWVGK010000115.1:0-8066 GCA_033855155.1 Solirubrobacteraceae bacterium
ATCAGCAGCCCTCCGACGACGACCTCGCCGTGTGCGTCGCCGAGGGCGAGCAGCGCGATCCCGTCGACCGTGGTCAAGCCGGCGAGCAACACGACGACCCGTTCGCCGCGCGCGGCCAGCGCGAGCCCGACCATCGACGTGGCCAGGCCGAACGTGGCCGCCGAGTTGCCGGCGCCCACCGCCGGTGACGCGAACGTAGCCGAGAGGTTGAACGCGACGAGCGCGACAAGGAAGATGCTCGCCGCGCGCACGGTGCCCCAGACGCGGTCGGCAAGCACGGCGATCAGCGCGAGCACGGCGAGATTGAAGACCGTGCCGAAGATGCCCCCGTCCTGAACCACGCCCGACGCGACGAGCCGCCACCATTCACCATCCTGGCGGATGAGGTCGGGGTCGCGCTGGAGTTGGCCCAGTAGACCGCCGAACGCGATCTGCAACAACGAAGGGACCGCGACGGTCAGCCACAGCAGCACCGCCCCCGGCGCAGGCGTTCGGAGCGCACGTCGGACGTCGTCGCGCAGCAGCTCGGCGCCAGCGCGCACCGAGCACGCCAGCATGACGAGATAGAGCAGTGCGTTGACGTCGCCGCCGCCCGAGGTGCTCATGGCATCCGTGCGCCGTTGACGTCCGCTCGCTGGATCACGGTGCCACGCAGGTCATCTACCCGCAGCCAGCGCGCGCCGATCGGCGGGCCGGCGTCCCGCACCCCAAGTCCCGAACGAACGTTCGCGGGTGCCTCCACCGACCTACGGCCTGCCTCACCGGCGGCGCCGCGATGTGCCTCGTGCGGGTCGGGTTCAGTACCGTCTCGGCCGTCGCGTCGTCACCGCTCGGCGATCGTTCGTCGGTAGTACGCGCGCGCCTTCTCGCGATCGCCGCAGATGCTCATGGAGCACCAGCGGGCGCTGTGGTTTCGCGAGTGGTCATAGAACGCCCAGCCACAATCGCGTCCTGGACAGGCCTTCAGTCGCTGCCACGTTCCGTCGATCATGGCGCGCGCCGTGATCGCCAGCACGGCGCCGATCGCGCCGCCGATGCCCGCTTCGGCGTCGACCTCCAGCCGGGGTCCGTCGGGCTCGATGCGAATCGCGCTGGTCGCGCCGGCGGATGCCCGGCGCATCGCGTCGACGGCGCTCGTGTCCAGGTCGTGGCCGTTGTTGGCGAATGCCAGCGCGCGCAACCCCTCGCGGACGGCGACCGCGCGCTCGAGGTCGTGCTGGTCGAAGGCCACTCGAGATCCTGCGACGAGTCCACGAGCACGAAGGCACTCGTGCAGCGCATCGGGGCTCACGAGCGTCTCCCCCCCATGCTTGCGGGCGCGGTCGTAGTACGTGTTCATGAACGCCTGCACGAGCCCGAGCGCACCCGGAGCGGGTTTGCGGCCGCCGGGCTCAGGGAAGTCCGCAGTCACAGTCTCACCGGACATAGCAAGTTGGTGGTGATGCTAGCATCCCGTCGGTCGATCGAGGATTGGTGCACATCACGGCGACAGACACCTCTCATCACCAGGAGCTGGATGCCAAGCCCCCACCACCCGACCCAGGACGGGTGGGCCACGAGCGACAGCAGGGTGACCTGCTGAGCTCGCAGGGCAGGCCGCCGTGGACCGGGGTGCCGGCGCGGCTGCTGGAGCGCGACGGCGAGCTGCTGGCGATCGACGCGGCCGTCGCCGCCGCCGGTGCGGGAACGGGGGCGGTCGTCGTCGTGGAGGGTCCGCCGGGCGCCGGCAAGACGACCCTGTTGACGGCGGCGCGCGATCGGGCCTGCGCCGCCGGCATGCACGTGCTGCATGCGCGCGGGGCCGAGCTCGAACGCGAGTTCTCGTTCGGGGTCGCGCGTCAGCTCTTCGAGCCCGTCGTGCTGCGTGCCGCGCCGTCCGCGCGCGACGAGCTGCTCGCGGGCGCAGCCGCAGCAGCCGGTCCGCTCGTCGGAGCGGCGCGGCCGCCCAGCCACGACTGCGACTGCGCGATCACGGCGGACGCCCTCTTCCATGCGCTGCACGGGCTCTACCGGCTGACCGCGAACGTCGCCGTGGCGCAGCCACTGCTGGTTGCGATCGACGATCTGCAGTGGTGCGACGCGGGCTCGCTGCGCTGGCTGGCCTACCTCGGACGTCGCGTCGCGGACCTCTCGGTGCTCGTCGTCGTCGGCGTCCACGTCGAGCACCCCGGCGCACACGACGAGCTGCTCGCCGAGGCGATCGCCGACGCCCACGTCCTGCGGCCCGCGCCGCTCGGCGGCGCGTCCGTCGCGCTCCTGGCACGCGACGCACTGGCAGCGGATCCCTGCGACGAGCTCTGCGCGACGTGCCACGCGGCGACCGGGGGCAACCCGCTGCTGGTGCATGCGCTGCTCCAGGCCCTTGCCGAGGAGGGCGTCGTACCCGGCGCCGACGAGGCGGCGCGGGTGCGCGAGATCGGGTCGCACGCCGTCTTGCGACTCGTGCGCCTGCGGCTCGCGCGGCTCGCGCCGGAGGCGAGCAAGCTGGCGAGCGCCGTCGCGATCCTCGGCGACGGCGCGTGCGTCGAGCACGCAGCGGCGCTCGCGGGGCTGACCCACGGCGAGGCCGCCGCCGCCGCGACGACGCTTGGTCAGGCGGGCCTGCTGGCGCTCGAGTCGGCGCTGTCGTTCGCCCACCCGCTCGAGCGGGCGGCGATCTACGAGGCCGTGGCCCCGCTCGAGCGCGAAGCCGCCCACGCGCACGCCGCACGGATCCTCGCGAGCGAGCACGGCTGCGTCGAGCTGATCGCCGCGCAGCTGCTGTACGCGCCGTCGCACCACGAGCCCTTCGCGCTCTCGGTCCTGCGCGACACGGCGCGCGCGGCATGCTCCGACGGCGCCGCCGACACGGCCGCGGCCTACCTGCGCCGTGCGCTGCGCGAGCCGCTGCAGACCGGCACGCGCGTCGACGTGCTGGTCGAGCTCGGAATGGTCGAGAAGCTCGTCGATCCGTCTGCCGCGGTAGAGCACCTGCGCGAGGCGCTGGCGCTGCTCGAAGACGACCGCCGCGGCGCGCGGGTCGGTCGGCAGCTCGCGCAAACGATGTTCCTCGCCGGTCGCTCGGAGGAGGCCGTCCGCGTCTTGGAGCGCGCGATCGCCGCGCTGGGTCCCGACCGCGGCGAGCTGCGCAGCCGCCTGCGGGCGGATCTGCTCGGCGTGACGCTGCTGGGCCCGGAGCTCTATCCGATCGCCGAGCGCCAGCTGCGGGCGATCGACCCCACGCGCCTCGAGGACGGGCTCGGCGAGCGCATGCTGCTGGCAATGACCGCCTACTGCGACGCTCGCCGCGGGCGCGGCCGCGACGCCAGCGCCGACCGCGCCGAGCTCGCGCTCGCCGACGGCGCGCTGCTCGACGAGGAGCCGGGCACCGCGTTCTCCTACGCGTGTCGCGTGCTCGTCGTCGCCGATCGCTTCGCGGCCGCCGCGGCCGCCTACGAGCGCGGGCTCGATCGCGCCCGCGCGCGAGGCTCGATCACATCGTTCGCCATCGGCCTCGCGTTTCGCGGCGGGCTGGCGATCCATCGCGGGGCGCTCGCCGACGCGGAGGCCGACGAGCGCGCGGCGCTCGACGCCGCTCGGGCGGGAGGCGTGGCGGCGGCGCTGCCGTTCTCACTGACGTACCTCGCCCTCGCGCTGCTCGAGCAGGGCAGGCTCGATGGCGCCGCGGAGATGCTCGAGCAGTTCGCGCAGGACGCCCACGCCTTCGGCGACATGCCGTTCTTCCTGCTCGTCAGCGGGCAGCTACGGCGGGCCCGGTGCGACGCACGCGGCGCGCTCGAGACGACGCTCGAGGCCGCGGACGGCTACGCCGCGACCGGCCAGCGCAACCCGGCGCTCGCGGCCTGGCGCTCGGAGGCCGCGCTGGCGCAGCTCGATCTCGGCGACCGCGACGCGGCGCGCGAGCTCGCCGCGGAGGAGGTGCGGCTCGCGCGCGCGTGGGGCGCGCCACGGCCGCTCTGTCGCGCGCTGCGGGTGGCAGGGCTCGCGGAGGGCGGCGAGCGCGGGCTCGCGCTGCTGCGCGAGGCGCTCGCCGTCGTCGCAGGCTCTGCGGCCCGGCTCGAGCGCGCCAAGGCGCTCGTCGAGCTGGGAGCCGCGGTGCGCCGCGGCGGCGGGCGCAGCGAGGCGCGTACGCTCCTGCGCGGCGGCCTCGATCTCGCTGACGCCTGCGGCGCGCGGCCGCTGGCCGAACGCGCGCGCAGCGAGCTGCGCGCCGCCGGATCGCGCCCACGGCACGCGCGCGTGAGCGGGGTCCAGGCGCTGACGCCCAGCGAGCGGCGCGTCGCGGCGATGGCGGCCGAGGGACGGACGAACCCCGCGATCGCGCGGGCGCTGTTCGTCACCGCCAAGACCGTCGAGGCCCATCTCTCCAGCACCTACCGCAAGCTCGACATCAGCTCGCGCATGCAGCTCCCGAAGGCGCTGACGCACCCCGCCGACGGTCGGCGGGGTGCGCCGGAGGGCGCCTGACGCGCGACGTGGCAGGCGAGCGTCGTCGCGGTCACGCGTCCTACAGGTGCGTGAACCGGTTGCACGTGTTCGTGTCGACCCAGCGGTAGGACTCGATGTTGTTCTGCCAGTTCGACGGGAGGTTCGCCTTCCTGCCCTGGGTGACGCACAGCGCCGAGCCCGTGTAGCTCGTGCCGCTGTACACCAGGACGTGAACGAGACCGCTGGAGTTGCTGACGCCGCGGTTCCACACAGACTCGGTGTTGTTGCCGACGATCGACCCCGTGTTGGCGTTCTCGAAGTGATCGTTGTTGAGGTTGGAGTCCGAGCCGCCGAACTCGTACAGGCCGCCGGCGAAGTTCGTCAGGTAGTACATGCAGAACTCACCCGGGTCGCAGGTGCCCGTCGCGGCCGAGGCGCTGCCGGGTGACGTCGCCATGGCGCCGGCGAGGCCGAGCAGCGCGCAGACGAGCACGGTCGCCGCGACGCGGCGCTTGGGCATCGTCGGGGCGGTGAGGATGTGGGTCATCTGGTGCTCCTTGGATGGTGGGGTGGGGCTCCCGGGGCGGGCCTTGCATTGCGCAGGCCCACTCCGGTCTCACGAGCTCCGTCGACCTTCGCCGAGCGGCCGCGCGTTCGCATCGGGCAGCACCCCAAGCCGGCACCCCACTCTTCGCGCACCCCCCAACACAGCGCGCGGCGCCGGCGGTCCAGCGATCTCAGCCGGCCGGAAGCCCGATCAGTATTGGGCGAGCAGGACGCCCCACAGCAGGGCGATGCCGGCGACGGACAGGCCGACGATGAGGCCGATGACGAAGATGTCCAGGCGCTGGCGCCACGGGACCTGCAGGATCAGCGCGATCCACAGCGGCAGGCGGACGTCGCCCCAGTAGTAGTCGAAGTCCTCGTCGTACTGGTCGACGTCGGCGGGCTCGTTGCGCGGCCGGTCGCAGATCGGGCACTTGACGCCGGAGGCGGGGTCGTAGCCGGCGTGGGGACCGGGCGCGGGCTCCGAGAGGTCGGGTCCGGCCAGGCCTGACAGCCATCTCTCGATGCGGCCACCTCCATCGACGAGCCGGCTCGACATGCGCACGAGAGTACCCCAGCGAGCGGCCCGCGACCAGTCCGCGCGCCAGATCGGCCCGCTGTCGCCCGGCGACGGCGGGGTCGTCCGTGGGGGCCGCTCGCGCGTACCTGTGCGTATGCTCGCAGGCATGCACGCCACCCTGAGCCCGCCCGGCGGCGTCCCACGGGCCCCGCGGGCATGAAGCGGATCGCCGTCACCGGCGCCACCGGGCGCATCGGCAGGCACCTCGTCAAGGCGCTGCAGGAGCGCGGCGACGAGGTCACGGTGCTGTCGCGCGACGCCAAGCGCGCGAGCGACGCGCTCGGCGTCGAGGCGATCGCATGGGACCTGAAGGGCGGCGGCGCGCCGGCCGAGGCGCTCGCGGGGCGCGACGCGGTCGTGCACCTCGCCGGCGAGGACGTCGCGCAGCGCTGGAGCGACGACGCGAAGACCGAGATCCTCGCCAGCCGCGAGAAGGGCACGCGCAACCTCATCACCGGCATCTTCGCCGCCGAGCCGCGGCCGCCGGTGCTCGTCGGCGCCTCGGCGTCGGGGTACTACGGGCCGCGCGGCGACGAGGAGGTCGACGAGACCGCCCCGCCCGGCAGCGACTGGCTGTCGGAGGTCTGCGTGCGCTGGGAGCAGCAGACCGACGCGGCGATGCTCGGGATGCGCGTCGTCAAGATGCGCACGGGCATCGTGCTCGACGCCGACGGCGGCGCGCTGGCGAAGATGGTCGGGCCGTTCAAGGCCGGCGTCGGCGGCCCGATCGGCAGCGGCAAGCAGTACATGCCGTGGATCCACCTCGACGACCTCGTCGGGCTGTACCTCGCAGCGATCGACCACGCGGACTTCAGCGGTCCGATCAACGCCTCCGCGCCCGAGCCGGTGACCAACAAGGAGTTCGCGAAGGCGCTCGGCAAGGCGCTGCACCGGCCCGCGCTCGCGCCGGTGCCCGGCTTCGTCATCAAGGGCATGTACGGCGCGATGTCGCAGATCGTGCTGACCGGCGTGCGGATGGTGCCCGGCCGTGCCCCCGAGCTCGGCTACGAGTTCCAGCACCCCGATCTCGACGAGGCGCTGCGCGACACGCTCGCCTGACGGCGCGCGCCGGTCAGAACTCCGGGCGCTGCCACGGCATCGGACCGACGACCTTCCAGTCCGAGTCGGCCCGCGCCGGGATCACGAGCCAGACGAGCACGCCGGCGGCGCTCAGCAGCAGTCCCGCCGCGAGGCCGGCCTTCTCGCCGTAGCCCTTGCGCTTGGACAGGTACGAGGCGCTGATCGCCGATGCCAGCCAGATGAACAGCAGGTACAGCGCGAGCACGCCGACGTTGGCGATCGGGATCATCGTGCTCATGCGCCGAGGTACGCCTTCTGGACGTCGGGGTTCGTTCGCAGCGCGTCGGACGCGTCGCTCAGCGCGACGCGGCCGGTCTCGAGCACGTAGCCGCGCATCGACACGCCGAGCGCGTAGTTCGCGTTCTGCTCGACGAGCAGGATCGTCGTGCCCTGGCGGTTGATCTCGACGACGGTCTCATAGATGCGGTCGACGAGGATTGGCGCGATGCCCATCGACGGCTCGTCGAGCAGCAGCAGCTTCGGGCGTGCCATCAGCGCGCGGCCGATCGCGAGCATCTGCTGCTCGCCGCCGGACATCGTGCCCGCCTTCTGGCGCTCGCGCTCCTTGAGGCGGGGAAAGAGGTCGAAGACGCGATCGAGGTCGGAGTCAATCTCGGCGTCGCGGCGCAGGTACGCGCCCATGTCGAGGTTCTCGCGCACGGTCATGCGCTGAAAGCAGCGCCGCGCCTCGGGCGACTGCGAGATGCCGTGGCGCACGATGTCCTGTGGCGCGGTGCGCGAGATCTCCCGGCCGAGGAACTTGATCGAGCCGCTGCGCGGCGGCGTCAGGCCCGAGATCGATCGCAGCGTCGTCGACTTGCCGGCGCCGTTGGAGCCGATCAGCGTGACGATCTCGCCCTCCTCGACCTCCAGCGTGACGCCCTTGAGCGCCTCGATGTTGCCGTAGTACGTGTGCAGGTCCTCGATCTCGAGCAGCGCCATCAGACCGTCACCCCTGCTTTCCGAGGTAGGCCTCGACGACCTGCGGGTTCGCGCGCACCTCGTGGGGGTCGCCCTCGGCGATCTTCTCGCCGTGGTCGAGCACCGTGATGCGCTCCGAGACGCCCATGACGACCTTCATGTCGTGCTCGATCAGCAGGATCGTGAGGTTGCGTTCCTCGCGCAGCTGGCGCATGAACGCCGTCAGGCGGTCGGACTCCTGCGGGTTCATGCCGGCCGTCGGCTCGTCGAGCAGCAGCAGGCGCGGCTCGGACGCCAGCGCGCGTGCGATCTCGACGCGGCGCTGATCGCCGTAGGAGAGGTTGATCGCGAGCTCGTCGTGGATCTTCTCCGACAGGCCGACGTAGGTCAGCGTCTCGCGCGCCTTGTCGCGCACGTCGCGCTCCTCGCGGCGCACGCGCGGCGGGCGCAGGATCGAGCCGACGAGGCCCGCCCCCATGCGCGCGTGCTGGCCGACCATGACGTTCTCGAC
>JAWVGK010000116.1:0-8929 GCA_033855155.1 Solirubrobacteraceae bacterium
CACGCCCTGATCGCGCAGGTCGAGCAGCTGATGGCGACGCTGATCACGGCGGCCGAGAGGCACGTCGACTGGCCGCTGCCCGGCTACACGCATCTGCAGCGCGCGCAGCCCGTCTATCTCGGGCACCACCTGCTGGCCTACGTGTGGATGCTCGCGCGCGACCGCGAGCGCCTGCGCTTCGCCGCGGCGCAGACCGCCAACCTCCCGCTCGGCGCGGGCGCGCTGGCGGGCGTGAACTTCGACACCGACCGCGACATGGTCGCCGCCGAGCTGGGCTTCGACGGCGTCGCGCCGAACTCGATCGACGCGGTCTCCAACCGCGACTTCGTCCTCGACCTGCTCAACGCCTGCGCGACGTGCTCGACGCACCTCTCGCGCCTGGGCGCCGAGCTCGTGCTGTGGTCCTCGGAGGAGTTCGGCTTCGTCACGCTCTCAGACGCCTGGACGAGCGGCTCGTCGATCATGCCCCAGAAGAAGAACCCCGACGCCGCCGAGCTGCTGCGCGCCAAGGCGCCGCGGATCGTCGCGCACCTCGGCGCGCTGCACGGCGTGATGCACGCCCTGCCGCTGACTTACAACAAGGACATGCAGGAGGACAAGGAGCATCTCTTCGACGCCGTCGACACGCTGGCGCTGTGCCTGGTCGCGGCGCGCGGGATGATCGACACCGCGGCGTTCAACCGCGAACGCCTCGCCGCCGCCGACAGGTAGTCCAGCACGAAGTCGCGGTTGGAGACCGCGTCGATCGAGTTCGGCGCGACCCGCTCGAAGCCCAGCTCGGCGGCGACGGCGCCGCGGTCGGTGGCGAAGTTCACGCCCGCGAGCGCGCCGGCGCCGAGCGGCAGCGCCGCGGTCTGGCGCTCGACGAACCGCATCCGATCGCGATCGCGCAGCAGCATCCAGACATAGGCCAGCAGGTGGTGTGAGAGGTACACGGGCTGCGCGCGCTGCAGGTGGGTGTAGCCGGGCAGCGGCCAGTCGAGGTGGCGCTCGGCGGCGTCGGCGAACGCGACGGCGAGCTCGTGCGTCGCGGCGGCGGCGCTGCGGGCGGCCGCGCGTGTGAACAGCGCGACGTCGGTGGCGACCTGGTCGTTGCGCGAGCGCGCGGTGTGCAGCGTGCCGCCCGAGCGCCCGGCGAGCTCCGTGACGCGCCGCTCGACGGCCATGTGGATGTCCTCGTCGTCGTCGGCGAACGCGAACGTCTCGTCGCGCAGCTCGACCTCGACCGCGTCGAGCGCCTGCAGCAGGGCCGCGAGGTCGTCGGCCGTGATGATCCGTTGCGCTGCGAGCATGCGCGCGTGCGCGCGCGACTGCGCGAGATCCTGGGGCCACAGCCGCCGATCGAAGCCCAGCGACGTGTTCAGGCGCCGGAAGACCGGGTCCTGCGGCTCGGAGAAGCGCGACATCGCCGGCGAGTCTATGCGGGGCACCATCTACCCTGCGCGCGGTGAGCGAACGGAGCTATCCGCAGCGCGACTACTCGCGCCCGCCCGAGGCGATCGAGATCGTGCTCGTCCGCCACGGCGCCTCGCAGGCGGCCGTCGAAGGCCAGCCGTTCGACCTGCTCGAGGGCCAGGCCGACCCGCCGCTGTCGCCCCGGGGCGAGCGCCAGGCGCAGGCCGTCGCGCGCTTGCTCGCCGCCGACCCGCCGGCGGCGCTGTTCGTCACGCCGCTGTGTCGCACGGCACAGACCGCGGCGCCGCTGGCGCGGCTGACCGGCTTGGAGCCCGTCGTCGTGGCGGAGCTGCGCGAGGTGCATCTCGGCGTCCTCGACGGCGGCGCGTTTCGGATCGCGCTGCACGACGGCGACCCGCGCATCCCGGAGGTCTTCGCGCGGCAGCGCTGGGACGTCATCGAGGGCGCCGAGCGGATGGAGGACCTCGCCGAGCGCACGCGCCGCGGCATCGAGCGGATCGTCGCGATCGTTGCGGAGGGCGCGACGGTCGTCGCGATCGCGCACGGCGGCGTCATCGGCGAGATCTGCCGGCAGGCCAGCGGCAGCCGCGCGCTGGCGTTCACCCACGCCGACAACGGATCGATCACGCGCCTGATCGTGTTCCCCGACGGCCGCCTGTGGCTGCGCAGCTTCAACGAGTGCGGCCACCTCGCCGCGCTCGCGATCGGGCACGCGTCAGTCGGCGCCGAGGACCGCGCGTAGCGCCGTCGCGACGCGCTCGACCTGCCCCTCGCGCAGCTCGGGATAGAACGGCAGCGCGATCGACCGCGCGGCGACGTCCTCGCAGACGGGGAACTCGCCCTCGCGGTGGCCGAACGTCTCGCGGTAGTACGACATGAGGTGGATCGCCGGCAGGTAGGGCTTGGACTGCACGCCGTGCTCGCGCAGCGCGAGGATCGTCGCGTCGCGGTCTCGGCCGCGCGGAAGCTGCACGACGAACACGAACCAGCCGCGGCGGTCGCCGCCGGCGTCCTCGCACGGCAGCTGCAGGCCCTCGATCCCCGCCAGCGCCGCGCGATACAGCGCGGCGACGTGGGCGCGGTCGGCGAGCATCGCGTCGAGGCGCTGCAGTTGAGCCAGGCCGATCGAACAGGCGATATCCGACAACCGGTAGTTGAAGCCGAGGCGGTCGTGGTCGAGCCAACCCATGTCCGGGGCGCGGCCCTGGTTTCGTTCGCAGTCGATGCGCGCCTTGCAGGCGGCGTCGGCGGTCGTGACCATCCCGCCCTCGCCCGTCGTCAGCTGCTTGTTGGCGTAGAAGCCGAACACCGCCGGATGGCCGCGCGCGCCGACGGCGACGCCGTCGCCGTGGATCGCGCCAAGCGCCTCGCAGGCGTCCTCGACGATCGGCAGGCCGAGCGCCTCGAAGGCCGGCAGGTCGGCCGGGTAGCCGAAGATGTGGACGGGCAGGATCGCCGTCGTGCGCGACGTGATGGCGGCCGCCGCGGCCTGCGGGTCGAGGTTCAGCGTGCGCGCGTCGATGTCCGCGAAGACCGGCCGCGCGCGCTCGAAGATCGCGACGTTGGCGCTGGCGACGAACGAGAACGGCGACGTCACGACCTCGTCGCCGTCGCTGACGCCGACCGCGCGCAGCGCGAGGTGCAGGCCGGCCGTGCCGCTGGAGACCGCGCTCGCGTGCGTGGCGCCCAGGCGCGCCGCGAACGCCTGCTCGAACGCCGGCACGCGCGGGCCGAGCGACAGCTGGCCGGAGCGCAGGACGTCGATCACGGCCTGCTCCTCGGCACCGCCGAGGACCGGCCGCGCGAGCGGGATCTGCTCGTCGACGCGGAGCGCCACGGGCCTACTTCGCCGAGGCGACGCTGCGCGCGCGGCTGGGCTGCTCGGCGTACTCGAGCGAGTCGACGAGCGCCGACCACGAGGCGGCGATGAGGTTCGTCGAGACGCCGATCGAGCCCCACGTCTCGGCGCCGTCGGTGGCGTCGATGAGCACCCTGATCGTCGCGTCCGAGCCGTTCGTCTCGTCGAGGATGCGGACCTTGAAGTTCGACAGCCACGTTTCGGCGAGGTGCGGGTGCGCCTCGGTCAGCACCGCCCGCAGCGCCGCGTCGAGCGCGTGCACCGGCCCGTTGCCGCGCGTCGTGTGGACGTAGCGCTCGTCGTCGACCTTGATGCGGATCGTCGCCTCGGTCTCGACGTGGCCGTCGGCGTTCTGGTCGACGATCACGCGCCAGGACTCGAGCTCGAACAGCGGCTCGTACGCGCCGGCCTCCTTGCGCAGCAGCAGCTCGAACGAGCCGTCGGCGGTCTCGAACTGAAAGCCGTCGTGCTCGAGCGACTTCATCCGCTCCAGTACGCGCGCCGTGACCTCGTCGGACAGCTCCAGGCCCGCGTTCTCGGCCTTGTCGAGGACCGTGCCCTTTCCCGACAGCTCCGACACGAGCAGGTCGCGGCGGTTGCCGACGAGCGCCGGGTCGACGTGCTCGAAGGTCGAGGCGTCAGCGCGGATGCCGGCGGCGTGCAGGCCGGCCTTGTGCGCGAACGCGTGCTTGCCGACGTACGGCTGCGCGGAGTCCGGCTGGCGGTTGAGCAGCTCGTCGGCGAAGTGGGCGGTGTCGGTCAGGCGGCGCAGCTGCTCGTCGGTGACGACGCGGTGGCCCATCTTCAGCTGCAGGTTGGCGATGATCGTGACAAGGTTCGCGTTGCCGGTGCGCTCGCCGATGCCGTTGATCGTGCCCTGCACCTGCGTCGCGCCGGCCGCCACCGCCATCAGCGTGTTGGCGACCGCGCAGCCGCCGTCGTCGTGGCAGTGGATCCCGAGCGCGACGCCCGGCAGGGCGCCCGCGACGTCGGCGACCGCCGCGGCGATCTGCGATGGCAGCGACGGGCCGTTGGTGTCGCACAGCACGAGCCGCTCGGCGCCCGCGCCGGCCGCCGCGCGCAGGCACTCGATCGCGTAGTCGCGGTCGGCGCGCAGGCCGTCGAAGAGGTGCTCGGCGTCGAAGATCACGCGCTTGCCCTGCGCGA
The DNA here is from genome assembly GCA_033855155.1 of Solirubrobacteraceae bacterium. Taxonomy (GTDB): domain Bacteria; phylum Actinomycetota; class Thermoleophilia; order Solirubrobacterales; family Solirubrobacteraceae; genus CADCVQ01. The sequence goes on from JAWVGK010000116.1 coordinate 4,442, forward strand.
CGAGGAACGCGACGGACTCGGCGATCATCGCGAGGTTCTCCTCGCGCGAGACGCGCACGACCTTCTCGACGTGCAGCGTCCAGGTCTTGCCGACGATCGTCGTGACGGGCGCGAAGCAGTCGGCCAGCACGCGCAGGCCGGCGTCCTGCGCGGCCTCGACGCCGCGCCGGCGCGTCATGCCGAAGGCGGCGATCGTCGCGTGCGCGAGCGCCTGGTGCTCGAGCAGCGCGAACAGCTCGGCCTCCTTGGGGTTCGAGGCCGGGAAGCCGGCCTCGACGAGGTCGACGCCGAGGTCGTCGAGGCGGTGCACGAGGCGGACCTTCTCCTCGGCGGTCAGCGTAAGGCCGCCGCCGCCCATCCCGTCGCGCAGCGTCGCGTCGTACAGCTCGACGGAGGTCATGCCACCTTCGCGCGCGCCGGCACCGGATCCAGCCAGTCGCGGTAGCGGTCGCTGCGCCCGTGCAGCGCGTCTTCGAACGTCGTCTGCACCGTGCGCGTGACCTCGCCGGGCACGCCGGCGCCGATCGTGTGGTCGTCGACCTCGCGCACCGGCACGAGCTCGGCCGCGGTGCCCGTCATGAAGACCTCGTCGGCGAGGTACAGCTCGGCGCGCGCGATGTTGCGCTCGATCACCTCGATGCCGAGGTCGCGCGCGATCTGGATGACCGACTTGCGCGTGATGCCGTCGAGGATCGAGGCCGTCGGCGGCGGCGTCACGAGCCGCCCCTCCCAGACGACGAAGATGTTCTCGCCCGACCCCTCGCAGACGTTGCCGTGGTCGTCGAGCAGGATCGCCTCCTCGTAGCCGGCCTTCTGCGACTCGATCTTCGCCAGCACGCTGTTGAGGTACTGGCCCGAGGCCTTCGCGGCCGGGATCAGCGATCCGGGGCTGATCCGGCGCCAGCTGGAGACCTTCGTGCGGATGCCGTGCTGCTTGCCCTCCTCGCCGAGGTAGGCGCCCCACTCCCAGACGGCGATCGTGACGTCGACCGGCGCCTCGAGCGGGTTGAGGCCCATCTGGCCGTAGCCGCGGAACATGATCGGCCGCACGTAGCACGAGCGCAGCCCGTTGCGGGCGATGAGCTCGTTCGCCGCGGCGCGCAGCGCCTCGACGTCGTACGGAGAGGGCATGTAGTACAGCTCGGCCGAGCGGTGCAGGCGCTGCAGGTGCTCGCGGTGGCGGAAGACCGCGGGGCCGCAGGAGTCGGTGTCGTAGCAGCGCATGCCCTCGAAGACGCCGGTGCCGTAGTGCAGGCCGTGCGTCAGGACGTGGACCTTGGCGTCCTCCCAGGCGACGAACTCCCCATTCATCCAGATGAGGTCGGCTTGCTTCACGTCGAGCTCCTAGCGGTTGTCGAGAGCGGCCGATCTGCCATGGCCCGCGTCGATTCTAGTGGCAGACCGCGGCGAGCGTTCGAGCCGGGACGCACGACGGCCCCGCCGGGTCGTCCCGGCGAGGCCGCGTGCTCGGAGTGTCATGGCTGCGGCCTCGTGCGCCGCCCGCGGGTGCTGCCGTCAGCCCTCGCAGACCTTGTTGGCGCTGCAGCCATCCTTGCCCGCGTCGCCCTTGTCGCCCTTCGGACCTGCCGGACCTGCGGGGCCCGCCGGGCCCACGGGGCCCTGGATGCCGACGCCCGAGCCGATGCCCGTGCCGGTCGGAGTCGCGGTCCCGACGGTCATCATCTGGCCGGAGAAGTGGCACTTGAGGTTGTCGGTGCCGACGCGCGCCGTGCTGAGGCACGTGACGACGTAGTACGAGCGCTCCGGGATCGAGGTCGGGATCGTCGCGGTCACGCGGCGCGACCAGACGCGCATCGAGCTCATGCGCGAGTAGCTGATCCGCGGCGCGAGCTGCAGCTCGCGCGGGAGGTCGTCGCGGCTGAAACGCCGGCCGCGCGACAGGAACATCCGCAGATGCACCGGAGTCGACGTCGTCGAGCCCTGGTTGGAGACGGTGATCGTCGTCCGCCAATGCCCGCGGACGGGTCGGACGTCGGGCGGCTCGGTCACCGAGCTCACGACGACGCTCCCGCGCGCGTGCGCGATCGCGGGAACACCGATGCCGAGCACGGCAGCCGACACCGCCAGCAGGGAAGTGGGTCTGGCGAGTAGTCGCATGTGGTGCATTCGACCGCGACCGCGGCGTCCAGCACGAGAACGCCCGCCGCTGGACGAATCGCGGGTGTGCGAGCCGGGCGTCGGCGGGCTGGGCGGCGAGGGCCGCGCCGCGCGCGACGCCCTGCGAGCGCCGCCGCGCCGCTACGCGCTGCCGAGGGAGTCGATGACCGCGCGCGTCGCCTCGACCGTCGTCGCGTCGCCGCCGAGGTCGCGCGTGCGCAGGCCGCCGTCCAGCGCACGGTCGACGGCCGCCTCGACCGCGGCGGCCTCGGCGTCCCAGCCGAGGCCGTGGCGCAGCATCAGCGCGACCGACAGGAACATCGCCAGCGGGTTGGCGGCGCCGGTGCCCGCGATGTCGGGCGCCGAGCCGTGAACGGGCTCGAACAGCCCCGGCGCGCCGTGCTCGCCGAGGCTCGCGCTCGGCAACATCCCGATCGAGCCGGTGATCATCGCCGCCTCGTCGCTGAGAATGTCGCCGAAGAGGTTCTCGGTGACGATGACGTCGAACTCGGCCGGCCGCGCGATGAGCTGCATCGCCGCGTTGTCGACGAGCACGTCGGTCAGCTCGATGTCGTTGTAGCGCGCCTTGTGGACGATGTGCACGACCTCGCGCCACTGGCGCGAGGTCTCCAGCACGTTGGCCTTGTCGACGCTCGCGACCTTCTTGCGCCGCAGCCGGGCCGCGTCGAAGGCGACGTGCGCGATGCGGTCGACCTCCTCGACGGTGTAGGCGCACAGGTCGCTGGCGCTGCGCGCGGTGCGCGTCTTCTCGCCGAAGTAGATCCCGCCCGTCAGCTCGCGCACGACGAGCAGGTCGACGCCCTCGATGCGGTCGCGCTTCAGCGGGCTGGCGTCGTAGAGCGCGGGCACGGGCCGCACCGGGCGCAGGTTCGCGTACAGGCCCATGCCCTTGCGCAGCCCGAGCAGGCCCTGCTCGGGGCGCGGCGCGTGCGGGTCGGTCGTGTCCCACTTCGGACCGCCGACCGCGGCGAGCAAGACGGCGTCGGCGGCCTTGCAGGCGGCGAGCGTGTCGTCGACGAGGGCGCTGCCGTGGGCGTCGATCGCAGCGCCGCCGAAGAGGTGCTCGTCGAAGCTGAAGTCCTCGCTGATCGTGCGCAGCAGCTCGAGCGCGGGGGCCATGATCTCGGGGCCGATCCCGTCGCCGGGCAGGGTGACGATGGTGGGCATGGGCGCGGAGGCTACGCGGTTGAGGCCGCTCCCCCCGCTGGGGGGTGCCCATGCGACCCGTCCGCCGGGAGGGTGATGCGTATCGCCGGCGCCAACCGGGGCGCGGCTCGAACGAGAAGGACACGATCATGGACAGCTCACCCACGCCCCAGGCCGGACGGCGCCTCGCGCATCTCGGCGCCCTCGCCGCGGCGGCGGTGCTCGTCGCGATCGGCGGCGGCGCGGTCGTCAAGGGCATCGACGGACGTGCGACGGTGCGCGACGCGCTGGCGCAGGAGCACATCGTCGGCACGCCGGACTTCACGCCCGCCGCGATCGCCGCCAAGGCGCGTGCGGCCGGCCTGCACGGCGTGCCCCTGCCGGCCTGCAGCGTCGCCGGCAAGCAGATCGCCAGCGGCGACGACGCGCGCTGCTTCGCGCAGTACATGCGCGTCGACGCCCTGACCGGCACGCAGGGCGCGACGTACGCCCAGATGCCGCGCTTCGCCACCAAGGACAACAAGGGCACCAACGACGCGGCGGCCGCGCTGACGTATCCCGACGGCGAGCCGATGAGCAACCCCGCGCGCCAGGTGTGGGTCACCGAGACCGCCCTGTCGACCGCGCTGAACACGAGCTACATGGCCGAGCAGGTCTCGCTCTTCGGGGTCGTCGTCGGCGCGGCGCTGCTGCTCGTGGGGCTCGCGCTCGGCGGCTTCGGCGTGCGCGGCGTGCGCGTGCCGCGGCCGGCGCGGGCCCGCGCGACGGAGCCGCGGGCCGCCGCGGCGCTGAGCCACACGTAGCCCGGGGCGCAGCACGACGGGCAGGCATGGCTCGCCGGATCCTGCGAGCCACGCGCGCGCCGCGGGCGGTCAGGCCGCCGCCAGCCGCGCGGCGATGTTGAGCCGCACGTAGTCGATCGGGCGCTCGCCGAGGCGTGTCATCACGGCGTCGAGGAAGCGCTCGTGCTCATCGGGCTCGAGGCGCTCGAGGTGCGGCCCGAGGCAGACGCTGCGCAGGTACGCGCGTGGCTCGTCGGGCTCGACGGGCCACGCCTGCAGCCAGCAGCGCACCTCCTCGAAGCCGGCCGCCAGCAGCCGCTGCTCGGTTCGCGCCGGGCCGGCGAAGTGCCACGGCCGCGGCCAGCCCGCGAAGCGCTCGGCGAGGCCGGCGTCGTCCGCGGCCCGCAGCGCGGTCTCGTGT
>JAWVGK010000117.1:0-2817 GCA_033855155.1 Solirubrobacteraceae bacterium
CCGGTGCGCCACCCCGTCACGTGGCTCGACGTCTTCACGTCGACGCCGCTGACCGGCAACCAGCTCGCGGTCGTGCACGACGCCGACGCGATCGACGACGCCACGATGCTCGCGTTCGCGCGCGAGACGCGCTTCTCCGAGACGACCTTCGTGCAGACGGCGACCGCGCCCGGCGCCGACTACCGCAATCGCATCTGGACGATGCCCGGCGAGATCGCGTTCGCCGGCCACCCCTCGCTCGGCACCGCCGTCGCCGTCGCGCGCGTGCGCGGCGTGCAGGACGCGAGCTACGTCCAGCAGACCCATGCCGGCAACCAGCCCGTCGAGGTCCGCCTCGACGGCGACGCCGCGCGCGCGTCGATGCTGCAGGAGCCGCCGACGTTCGGCGACGAACCACCGTCCGACGACGTCATGGCGACCGCCGGCCTGCGCGCCGCCGACGCCCATCCCGACCTTCCCGCGCAGGTCGTCTCGACCGGTGCGGTGCAGCTGATCGCGCCGCTGCGCGACCGCGAGGCGCTCGAGCGCGTGGCGGTCGACGTGCGCGCGCTGCGCCGGTTGATCGAGCCGCTCGGCGCCATCGTGCTGTATCTCGTCGCCGTCGATCCGGACGCCGGCAGCGCGCACGCGCGCGCGTTCTTCCCCGGCCTCGGCGAGCTCGTCGAGGATCCCGCGACCGGCTCGGCCGCGGGGCCGCTGCTCGCCTACCTGCACGACCGCGTCGGCACGCGCTCGCTGACGATCCGCCAGGGCGACGAGATCGGCCGCCCGAGCCGCCTGGACTGCACGTGGGCCGACGATCGCCCGCGCGTCGCCGGCGACGTGGTTGTCGTGGCCGACGGCCACGCCTCCCTGTAGCGGCCTATGCGGGCGCGCCGGCCGGCGCCGGCACCGCGGCGGCGCCGCGCGGGCAGCACCTCGACCGGGCCTCGTTCCAGACTATCGACGCCGCGGCGCTGACGGCTCGAGCAGCGCGCCCGCCGTGACGGCGCCCTGCGCGATCGCGACGATCGCGGCAGTGGCCGGTCCCGCGGCGAGCGCGTCGCGCGCGATGCGCCGGTAGAACGCCGCGCCCGACAGCCGCCTGCCGCCGCCGGCCGCGGGACAGCGCCCGGCGCCGCGGCCGTAGCGCAACTGCTGGCGCACGAGCCCGGAGAGCCCGAGCTGCGGCCGGTGCTCGACGCGCGCCTTGGGCACGAAGCGCAGGACGACACCCTCGGCGGCGAGCCGCGCGCACCAGTCGCGATCCTCGCCGGCGCCGAGCGGGCACGACTCGTCGAACGGCAGTCGCCGCAGGATCTGCGCGTGGCATGCGAGGTTGCACGTCGGCGCGAAGCCGAGGTTGCCGGTCGCGGCATCCAGCGAGGCGACCTGCAGCGCATGCGTCAGCAGCTGCGCGGCGACGGCGGCGCGGCCGGCGGCGGGATCGGCGACGGTGACGCCGGCAGCCGCGGCCCCCGACGCGCACGCCGCCGCGAGCTGCTGCGCCCAGCGCGGCAGCGCCACGCAGTCGTCGTCGGTGAAGCAGACGACGACGCCGGCCGCGGCGCGCGCACCGAGGTTGCGCGCGGTCGCGGGCCCGCTGCCCGGCCCCTGCACGACGCGCGTCGCCGGCGGGCGGTCCGCCGCGTCGAGGACGCTCGCCACGACCGCGACGACGGCCGCCGAATCGGCTGACGCGTCGTCGACGACGACGATCTCCAGCGACCGCTCGGTCTGCCAGGTGAGCGCCGTCAGGCAGCGCTCGAGCGCTGCCGGCCGGTCGCGCGTCGCGACGACGACGGAGACCGCGGGCGCGGTCATGCGCGCGCCGCGACCCGCTCACGCGCCCGCTCGTCGCGCAGAGCCCCGAACGTCGCGGCGACGCCCGTGAGCATCGTCTCGGTGGCGCCGCTCGCGCCCGCGCCGGGCCGGGCGAGGCCGGCGACGACGAAGACCCTGGGCGCGGTCATGCGCACGCCGCGACCCGCTCGCGCGCCCGCGTCGCGCAGCGCGCCGAACGGCGCGGCGACCGTCGCCGCGGCGCCCGCGAGCAGCGCCCGGCGGCGCCGCTCGCGCCGGTGGCGCCGGCGCTGCCGGCGAGCGCGCGTCGCGGGAGCGCGACCGCGCCGCCGAGCGGGTTCTCCCGACCGTCGGCGCTCATCAGCCGAGCATACGCCGGGGGTCGATGAGTTCCGGGTCGCGGCGCGGTCTGAGGAGCAGACAACCCGCGAGTCAGCAGCAGGAGGAGTCATGAGCACCGCGTTCCGCGCAACGATCGAGCTCGGCGGCAAGACCGCCACCGGCGTCGAGGTTCCGCCGCAGGTCGTCGAGGCGCTCGGCTCCAGCCGCCGCCCGCCGGTCCACGTCACGCTCAACGGCTATGCCTACCGCAGCACGGTCGCGACGATGCGCGGGCGCTTCATGCTGCCGATCAGCGCCGCCGTCCGCTCGAGCGCCGGCGTCGCGGGGGGCGACGAGGTCGACGTCGAGCTCGGGCTCGACGCCGAGCCGCGCGAGGTCGCGGCGCCACCCGACTTCGCCGCCGCCCTGGCCGCGGACCCGCGGGCACGCGAGGCCTTCGAACGCCTGTCCTACAGCCATCGGCTGCGCTGGGTCCTGTCGATCGAGGGCGCGAAGACCGACGCGACGCGCGAGCGGCGGGTCGCGAAGGCCGTGCAGGCGCTGCGCGAGGACGCCTGACGCGGTCCGGACGTGGGCGCCGCGCCGATGTCGCGACCGACCGAGCCCGCGACCGCCATCCTCGTGATCGCCGGCCCGATCGCCGAGGGCGACGTCTCGGGGTTGTGCGAGCGCCTGCGCGCGGTCGCGCGGACC